>JBGPXQ010000176.1:0-5616 GCA_041492805.1 Terriglobia bacterium
ATGAAAGCGCTCGGGACCGGATGGGCGCGCGGTGTGCGCTGGGTGGACATCGAAGTCGCGCGCGAGGCAAGTGGCAAGCCCACGCTGAAATTGGCGGGTGCGTCGCGCGACATTGCCGACGGCCTCGGCGTCAAGAACATCGCCCTCACCATCACGCACACCGGCAATACGGCTCTCGCGTTGGTCATTTTCGAAGGGTGAAGTCCGCAGGAAGATTCAACATAGTGAACACAGAAGTCACACAGAAGAAATTACAAGACTTGAAAAACCTGACAATTTCAAAACCGCATCCTTGAATGGTTTCTCTGTCCTCTGTGGTGGAATTTTCTTTTGTAGTAGATCTGCGTAGGACTATAGTGCGACGCCCGCAAGGTGTCCGTCCCTCGCGCCCGTAATATTCACGTCCACAAACTGGTTTGCCGGACGAATTCCAGCGACGCGCACGTCGACATAATTACCGGAAAGCGCGCGGGTCCACAGCCCAGAGCCGTCTTCGCCGCTGCGCCGCAAAGTCAGCACACGCAGAGTACGTCCCGCCTGCGCGGCGTGGAACATCGATTTCTTCTCTTCGCCCCGTGCGCGAAGCTCCTTCGCGCGTCTTGCAATCACTGCGGCCGGAATGTGATCCTGCATTTCCGCCGCCGGTGTTCCCGGCCGCGGTGAGAATGAAAATACGTGCACGTACGTGAGCGGCAGCCGGTCGATCAGCGAGAGCGTTGCGCGATGATCTTTCTCGGTCTCACCGGGAAATCCGGCGATCACGTCCGCGCCAATCGCCGCGTCGGGGAGCCATTCGCGCACCAGCTCCGCACGCCGCGCGTAGTGCTCGGCGCGATACCACCGGTGCATCGCCGCGAGGATGCGGTCCGAGCCCGACTGCATTGGCATGTGGAAGTGCCGCGCCAGCCGGTCACTCGCCGCAAACAACGCAATCAAATCTTCGGTGACGTCCATCGGCTCGATGGAACTCACGCGAAGCCGCTCGATCGGCGTTTCGTCAAGAATGCGCCGGAGCAACTCGCCCAGATCGGCGCGCGGTGCAAGGTCGCGCCCATAGCTGCCCAGATCGATTCCGCTGAGCACGACTTCGCGCGCGCCGCGCTCGGCCAGTCTGCAGATTTCTTCGATGACGCGATCCGGCGCGAGGCTCCGGCTGCGTCCGCGCACGTGCGGAATCACACAGTAAGAGCATCGACTGTTGCATCCATCCTGAATTTTCAGTACAGGCCGCGTGTGGCCTGCTTCGCCGCCTTCGACAGGCGCGAAAAGGAGTTCTCTCTGTTCCAGAATATTCCCGGTCAGGATCTTGGCCGGACCGCGCTCGAGTGAAACAGATTCCCCTCCGATTGCAGCAATCGGTTGACCGCGAGTGATGGTCACGAGCGGCACGAACCCTCCCCTCTGGCCCGCCGGCGAAACTGGCATCATTTCCTGGACGAGACGCGGAATTTCCGGCTTATGCGAATTTCCGACAACCCACGCGACGCCGTTGAGCCCGGCAAGTTCTTCCGGCGCGCGCTGCGCGTAGCAGCCTGTCACGACGATTCGCGCAGCCGGATTCTCCCGGTGAATCGCATGAATCGCCTGGCGCGCCTGCAGGTCCGCCGCCGCCGTCACCGTGCAAGTATTCACCACCACGACGTCGGCGGAATTCGCCTCCGGCGAGGCGGCGTATCCGCGATCGCGCAATTGCCGCTCGATCGCTGCCGCATCGGCCTGCGTGGCCCGGCATCCGAATTGTTCGATGAAAAAAGTGGCCATGCCCAAGCCTGTTTCGTCAGTTATTTCGGCGGGCTCCACGCCCCGGCCTGGCCGGGGCGTTCGGTGTAAAAAAAGTAGAGCCCGCACCCGTTCCGTGCCGCGCCCGCTCGGTAGTGCAGCGCAGATTATAGCAAAGCAAGCCTTCGACTCAGCCTCCATGCTGTCCCGAAGAAGCGGTTTTTCACCAGTCACTATTCACAAGTTACCAGTCACAGGTTTAGGAGTTGTCCGCGATACCCTCATTCGGGTATCGTGCATTTAAGACATGGTTGACATTCATTGCCACATTCTTCCCGGACTGGACGATGGCGCGGACACGCTCGAAACGTCGATCCAGATGGCTGAAATGGCCATCGCCGACGGAATTACGCACGTCGTCGGCACCCCGCATGCAAATTCAACGTACAAATTCGATCCTGAACTGATTCGCCAGCGCCGGGATGAGCTGCAATCCGCTGTCGCCGGCCGCCTGATCCTAGCGACGGGCTGCGATTTTCACTTGAGTTTTGAAAACCTGCAGGACATCCGGAAGAATCCGCGGAAATATACGATCAATCAAAAGAACTACCTGCTGGTGGAGTTTGCCGATTTTGCGATTCCCCCGTCGATGGACGACACCATGCACCAGTTGCAGCTCGCGGGATTGTCTCCCATCATCACCCATCCCGAGCGCAATGCGCTGCTGCGCGCGAAACCCGAACGGATGTATCGCTGGCTGCACCAGGGCGCCTATGTCCAGATCACGGCGCTATCCATTCTCGGGCGTTTCGGATCGGGAGCGCAGCACCGCGCCGAAGCGTGGCTCGACGCCGACCGCGTTCACTTTGTCGCCAGCGACGCTCACAACTTGAAGGGCCGCCCGCCGCAGCTTCGCGCCGCGTATGACGCGGTCGCCAAACGCCGCGGCACAACCGTCGCGCAGGCTTTGTTCCACGACAATCCTCTCGCCGCATTTGAAGGTCGCAGCCTCCCCTACGAGCCGGAGCAACCCGACCCTTCGGCCAAGCCCGCGCAATACCGCCGCCGCAAACGATTTATTTTTTTCTGAGGGGTCAGGAACGAACAGCGGGGTCATTCCGATCCCGCCCTACGGGAGAAGAATCTCTCTTTTCCACAACCGGCTGCCAGCTACGCCTTTCCCCGCCACTCAGCCAGTTTCCTCCGAACTTTCTCGACACCAGGGTGTTCGATCTGTTCATAGATCTCGAGCGCAGCCTCAGCATTCGCAATGGCCTTGGCACGGTCGCCGAGCTTGTCGAAGGCCAGGCTCAGGTTCCAGAGCGCATTGCCTTCGCCGTTCCGGTCGCCGACTTCGCGCGCGATCTGTCGGTGCTGTTCGTAAAACTCGATGGCGCGGCGGTATTCGCCCAGAGAGTCGTAGACATTGCCTAGGTTGCCCATCGTGCTGCCTTCGCAGCGCCTGTCGCCGATCTCGCGCGCGATTTCCAAAGTCTGTTCGTAGTAGTCAACGGCGCGGCGGTAGTCGCCCAGAAATCTATACGCATTGCCCAAGTTGCCGAGCGCGTTGCCCTCATCGTTCCGGTCGCCGATTTTCCGCGCGATCTGTAGGTGCTGTTCGTGAAACTCGAGGGCGCGGCGGTAGTCGCCCAAATTCTTGTACGCAATGCCAAGGTTGCCCAGGGACTTGCCTCCGTCGCTCAAGGTACCGGTTTCCCGCGCTATTTTCAGGTTCTGCTCGCAATACTCGATGGCGCGGCGGTAGTCGCCCAGAAAATTATGCGCATTGCCCAGGTTGCCAAGCGCGTTGCCTTCGCCGCGCCGGTCGCCAATCTCGCGTGCGATTTGCAGTGCTTGTTCGTGAAACTCGATGGCGCGGCGGTATTCGCCCAGAGAGAAGTAGGCAGTGCCCATGTTGCCCAGGTGCAGGCCTTCCGCATAGCGATCCCTCAACTGGCAGGCGGCAGTGAGACCTGCCTCAAGCCATTTGATGTCATCGCGTGGATGCAAGCGCAGACTGAGACAATGAATCCCGAAGCCGGGATATTGGCTGCACAATCGCGCTGCCGCCTGGTCCTCGGTCGCATGCGCCGCTGCCCATGCCTGGCCCGCTTGTATGTTCCCCCATTCCATGTCGAACAGCGCCAGCCCCTTTTTCAGAGACTCGCCGCCTTGCAAATACAAGCCTTCGGCGGCGGCCAAGACGTCTTTGTAATGCCTGGCGTGGCGCAATTGTGCGGGGATGCGTTCCTCACCATCCAGACGCGCGCCGGCAAACGCACGCACCAGGTCGTGGAGCCGATATCGGGCGCTTGCAGAATTGAACTCCAGGAGGCTGTAAACCAGAAGTTCTCCCAGAATCTCCTCGGCAACATGCGGTTCTGTTTCCCAGACCGCCGCCGCGCCAGCGGCATCGAAGGAGTCAGGAAATATGGCCAATGCGCGGAACTGCTTCTGTAGCTCCGCCGTCAGCGGGTCGTAGCTCAATTGCAGGGATGCGTCGGTGGCAGTGAGCTTGAGGCGCTCGCGCGCGTCCGTCAGCTTCTCCACATACTCAGCAGGACTCACGTTGATTCGCGCGGCCAGGGCGCTGGCTACCGACCGCAGGGCCAGGGGAAGATAGCCGCAGAGCCTGGCAAGGTCGCTCGCGTAGTCCTTCTTCTCTTGTGCAAGGCGGGGCGCAATGCGGATCAGAAGCGCTCGGGCATCCGGGGGCGAAAGAGCGTCCAGATTCTTTGGGGCAAGCCCCGGCAGCGCGAAGTGCTGGCGCGAGGTGACCACCAACATGCAACTCGGCGGCGGAATCAGCGGTTCAACCTGTCGCGCGTCTCTGGCGTTATCCATGAGCAGGAGCGCCTTCTTCTCATGAAGCACGGACCGATAGAAGCCGCCCAACTCAGCTTCGTTCTCGGGGAGTTTCGCATCGGGTTGGTAAGCGCGGATCACATACTCCATGGCGGCTTTCGGCGTGAGCGGCTCCTTGCTCACACCCTTCAAGTCCAGATAGAACTGGGCATCCGGATAGCGCGGCGTGAGCTGCTCGGCAAATTTCAACGCCAGCGCCGTCTTTCCCACTCCACCCATGCCGATTACCCCGGAGATGGTTACTCCGACCGTGCCAACCGCCTCCATGAGTTCGCGGATTTCTTCTGAACGCCCAGTGAAATCGCGCGGGGGAGCTGGGAGTTGGTGTAGGAAGGATGCAGGTGTTGGCACGGCGGCAGCGGCTTGCTGAGTGATCGTTATCTTGTCCCGCGCGACGATGTCGCCTTCTGCTTTCGCCGGGCCAACCACATTGATGCCTCCATCCCGCGCGATTTGACTCACATCGCTTCCGCCCTGCGGGCTTTGCCCTTCCCGGCGAGAAAACCACAGGCGGAATACGAATGTGATTCCAGCGGCTGCCCACAGTACGATTTGCATAGCACTGCCGAGTGTCTGAATCACTACAGTGTTGTCTTTGAGAAATGGCAGGAGCTTTGGCAGCCACCAACGGGCAGACACTGCCGCCACGGCAAGTGCCGCCACAACGAGGCCTGTAATGATCCATTTCTTCATGGTGAGTTCCGTCGATCTCTGGTTCTCAGGATTTCCTTACTGAGTAATGGCGAGGAATGATAGCACCGGAGGGACAAGGCTGATACACGCGGGAGAGGTCTGTAGCGCCCGCCTTCAGGCGGGCATGTCCTTGAAGCAAGATGCCGCCCTGAAGGGCGGCGCTACAAAAATGCCTCAAGAAATCAAATCGTTGCGAGCTTACCGCTTCTGTTCCATCAATCCTGCGATGGTGCCCATCAAATCGTACTTGGTGATGATTTCGAAGCGGCCGTTGCCCATCTGAACGAAGACGGCGGGTTCCTCGTGGCTCAGGAGATATGTGAGACGCTCGACGGGCGC
>JBGPXQ010000012.1:0-16450 GCA_041492805.1 Terriglobia bacterium
ATCGGCCTGCTCTACGATTTCACGCATCTGAAGCGGGTGATTCGCGACGTGGTCTGCGGCGTGGACCACAAATTCCTGAATGATCAGGCACCGTTCGACGTCATCAATCCTTCCGCGGAGAATCTCGCGAAGTATTTTTATGACGAAACGACACGCCAGATGAATGCGATGCCCGAGGGCGCGCGGATCACGCGCATCACCATCTGGGAGACCGACACCGCTTCGGCGACGTACTGGCCTTAGACGTGCGGGTGCGGGCTCTACTTAGAGCCCGCCATAATTATGAACCGTTCTTTCCTCATCATTCTTCTCCCCGCGGTCGCCGTGGCGCTCGGCTACTTTTTCGTGCTTCGGTGGCTCGGCTACGAGCTGGAGCCATTCCGGTTTGTGATGGCCGGTCTCGGGGCGGTTGCCGCAATTGTTCTTGTCCAAAGGTATCAGCGCCGCAAAGCGTCGCGCCGGAGCCGCTAGGAAACGAGCGTGGGCTCTACTTGGAGCCCGCCAGAAATAATGACTATCACAGAAATTTTCCGGTCGATTCAAGGAGAGAGCACGCACGCGGGCCTCCCGTGCATTTTTGTGCGCCTCACCGGTTGCAATCTTCGCTGCACGTGGTGCGATACGGCGTATGCGTTTCACGGTGGCACGAAGATGAGCATCGAAGAGATCCTCGCGCGAGTCGAGGATTTGGCGGGCGTCGATAAAGACGGGGGATCCGCGAAAATAGGAGCCGCACGAAAAATCTCTCTGGTGGAATTAACCGGAGGCGAGCCGCTGTTGCAGCCGGATGTGATTCCGTTGGCCCAAAGTCTGCTGGACGGCGGCTACACCGTGCTGATTGAGACCAGTGGCGAGCGGCCGATTGCGGATTTGCCGCGTGAGGTCGTCAAGATTGTGGACGTAAAATGCCCCGATTCAGGCGAGGGGGATACATTTCGTCTGGAAAATCTGGACGCGGTGGACCGCAAGGACGAAATCAAGTTTGTGATATCCAGCCGTCACGATTATGAATTTGCGCGGGAGTTCACGCTTCAGCGGGGGCTGGCCCAACGCGTCCATCAAGTGGTATTTTCTCCGGTGCACGCCGATCCAGAGGGGACCTGGCCCGGGATGAGAACTCAGGACCTCGCGGAATGGATTCTGGCTGACGGGTTGCCGGTGCGGCTCGGTTTGCAGTTGCACAAATTCATCTGGCATCCGGCCACTCGCGGCGTATAGTCTCCGGAGTCCGAAACTGCATCCAACGAAGGAGAGGAAGCAGTTACCGAACACGATGAGCAGGCAGCCCAGGGCGGTGGTCTTGTTGAGCGGCGGGATGGATTCGTGTGTCACGGCAGCGATGGCGCGGCAGACGCACGATCTCGCCCTGTTGCACGCGAGTTACGGCCAACGAACCGAGCGCCGCGAGCGGCAGGCCTTCGACGAGATTGCGGGCTTTTATTCCGTGGATGAGAGGCTGGTCGTGCGCCTCGATCACTTCGCGCAGATCGGTGGCTCTGCGCTGACTGACAAGGGTATCGCCGTGCCTGAAAGGGAAACAGGAACGCAGACAGGTGGTAACGAAATCCCGCCCACATACGTCCCATTCCGTAACGCGCATTTTCTCGCGGTTGCGGTAAGCTGGGCGGAGGTCATCGGCGCGACCGCGGTGTTCATCGGCGCCGTGGCAGAGGACAGTTCGGGCTATCCGGACTGCCGGCCGGAGTATTACCGCGTGTTCCAGCAATTGGTGCGCGAGGGAACGCGTCCGGAGACGCGGATTGAAATGGTCACACCGGTAATCGGCATGCGCAAACGGGAGATCGTGCAGCGCGGCGTCGCGCTGGGCGCGCCGCTGGATCGAACCTGGTCCTGCTACCAGTTTGAAGACGAGGCCTGTGGCGTGTGCGACAGTTGCCGGTTGCGCCTGCGTGCGTTTGCGGATGCCCGTGTAACCGATCCTATCGCTTATCGGGCCCGAGTTGAGAGATAATCAGAAAAGCCGCCTGGGGAAGCCGGGCGGATCTGGGCTGCTAGGAGGCAGTTAATACCATGAATCGAATGAAGACATTTTGGACGGCAGTGGTGTTCGCGCTGATCGCCGCGCCGCTGGCGGCGTTGCTAGCTACTGCCGCCTACGCGCAGGGAGGAGGCTTCGGCGCATTGCAAGGCACCGTGTATGACACCGCCGGCAAGCCGTACCCCGACGTTGCAATCATGATCAAGAACATCGAGTCTGGCCAGACTTTCAACATCAAGACGGATGCAAGGGGGCGCTACTCGGTAGCTGGCCTGGCGGGGGGAACTTACAACATCGACTTGAAGGTGAAAGACCAGGTCATTTACCAGACGGGATTAAAGATTACCGCCGGCGTTTCACCTGTTTTCGACATCAACATGAAAGAGATTATGGAGAAGGATAAAGCCGTCAATGCCGAGGCCGAGGCGAAACGCGCGGACGCGGAAAAGGCGTTTCAGGGGTTGAAGGCGCATTACGATGCAGGGCTGCAGGCGATTGATGCCATGAAGGCCGCTCAGGCCCAGCTTACTCAGACTCCTAAAGACCAGCAGGCTCCCGTTCAACAAAAGATCAACGACGCAGGCGGCACCGCCGTCACAGAGTTGACAGCGGCGCAGCAATTGATGAAGCCGGAAGACCCGAACCGCGCGATCGTTCTGTCCCGGATGGGAGAGGCTTACGAAAGCATGGGGAAATGGCAGGAAGCGGCCGACACGTATCAGCAGTCCATCGCGATGAAGCCGGATGTCGCCGCCAACTACAACAACCTCGGAAACGATATGGCGAAGCTCGGAAAGATCGATGAAGCGAGAGCCGCATACCAAAAGTACGTCGACCTGAATCCGACCGACGCCGCGCTTGCATGGCGCAACTTCGGTATCGTTCTGTATCAGGCGAACCGCATGAAGGAAGCCATCGAGCCACTGCAGAAGGCCACGGTGATCGATCCGAAGAATGCGCAGGCCTGGTACCTGTTGGGTGTCGCTCTGGTCAACACGATGGAATTCAAAACCGAGGGCGACAAGATCACCCCGGTTATGCAGCCCGGGACGATTGAAGCGTATCAGAAGGCAATCGACCTTGATCCGAACGGGACGATTGGCGCGCAAGCCAAGCAGGGTCTCGAACAGCTCCAGGCGATGGGCCTCGGGATCACCACGAAAATTGGGAAGGCCCCGACACCGACGAAAGGCAAGAAGTAATTTCCGATTTGCCCGCGCGTCTTCGGACCGTCACCTCGGCCCGAAGACGCGCAATCGTTTTTCCGCCTCGTTTTGTCCGATCTTTTCCTTTAAATTTCCAAATTGGGTCGGCTGGACTTGTGTGTCTGCCGCGGCGGACCCTGCCGCGCCTGGCGGTTTGCCCCTAGAGATGGGTAAGCGTACCCGTAATCTTGGTTCGGCGAAGCGCCCACGAAAAGGCAGCGAGCGAGATTGGCAGCAGGAGGGCGGCGAAAATCAACAATGCCGCGAGTGACGGCCATAAATCTCGCACCGTGACATGGCCGAGGAGCGCTGCACGCATTCCTTCCAAGGCATAGGTGACCGGGACCAGGCGCGCGACGTGCTGCAACCAGACGGGCAGCACCGATATCGGATACATCATTCCGCCCACCACCGAGGAAAGTCCCACGAACGCCCAATTCACCGGGTTACCGCGCTTGAAGACCAATAAATAACTTGCACTCAGGATTCCCAGGCCCGAGAACGCGAGAATAGACGCGGCCAGAACCAGTAGCACACCGAGCCAATCCGCTTCACGCAGCGGGAAGTCAAACAGCGCCGCGCCCCAGCCGAGATAGATGGCCGTGCGCAACGACAGCAAAACGAACGGATACACGATCGAGCCGGCTAGGATCACCGGAAGAGAGGTCTGCGTGACGAGCAGGTGTTCGAGGGTGCCGCTCTGCCTTGCGCCCTGCAAACTCTCATCGAATGCGTGCAGGGCCACACTCAGGTAGTCGAAGAACGCAAGTCCGACCAGCGCAAACGAAAAATAACTTGTGCCTTGCGGCAACGCCCGCTCAAGTTGCGGACTCTCAATGAATCGCGAGAGGAAATAGAAACTGGCCACGCCAAACAGCGCCTGAAATATCTCCAGAACAAAGGCGGCACGGTAACTTCTTGCTATGGAAAGATCCCGCCGAAACAGGGCTGCCATTTTGCCGAGCGTTCTGCGCGAATGGAGATTGCCGGTCACGAAGTGTGATCCGCCGGGCGGTGAGTCAAATTTTCAAGCGCGCCCTCGAGGGTCTTCGCGCCGGCTGCGGCCTTGATGGCGGAGGACGTGCCGCAAATCAGCATGCGCCCCTGGTCGAGCACCGCAATCCGGCCGGCAAGCTGCTCCACCTCGGCCAGAGTGTGCGACGCGAATAACACCGTCGTGCCACGCTCCGCGACGATTCGCTGGAGAAGAAAACGCCGGAATTCTGCCGCGGCCAGCGGATCGAGGCTGCGAGTCGGCTCATCGAGAAGCAATACAGAGGGCTGGTGGAGCATGGCGCGCGCCAAACCCAACCGATGAATGTTTCCGGTCGAGAGTGCGCGCACCTGCCGGTCCAAAAGCGCGCCCAGGCCAAGCAGATCGGTGAGGTCCGCGATGCGCCGGGAGGTTTCGGCGCGAGATAAATTGTTCAGCAGCGCAAACAGTTCAAGATTTTCGCGCCCACTCAGACGAGCATAGAGGCACGCGTCGGCGCCCGTGTGATATCCAAGCTGGCGCCGAACTTTCGCGGGCTCGTGAGCCACGTCGAAACCACACACCTCGGCTCGCCCGCGCGTGGGGAGCAGCAGCGTCGTCAGGATGCGCAGCAGAGTGGATTTCCCGGCGCCGTTGGCGCCGACAAGGGCCAGCACTTCACCCGGCTTTACATCGAAGGAAACTCCACGCAAGGCGGGTACCGTCAGTTTCACTAGGGGATGCAACAGGGCCCGCCACCCCGTTGTGGCTGGCGGGAAATATTTTTCCACGCTTTCGACGCGCAGTGCGAAATTGTTCACCACACGTTTTGTTATATCCTGTCGCTCGGGGGGAGACAAGCCCCGCCCGTGTCTATGGGGCACGTGGTTCGGCGAATCACGGTTGCCGTGGTGCACCGAAGCCGCTACAATTCCCACGGCTGATTGCTGGTGGACTCTCACAGGATGCAGCCGTACGGCTCGGCCGCTGCCGGGCACGCGAGCCCGATTTTCTAAGACTTAGAGAAGAGGAAAACAGCGATGAGCACAACGATTTCCGAGCATACTCTCGTTGTAGTGGCTAAAGACCAGGTCTCTTGCGACCTAGCCGGGGAAGCCGCGATCCTGAATATCAAGAACGGCGTCTATTATGGACTTGATCCGGTGGGTGCGCGTATCTGGGATCTGATGCAGCAACCGCGCGCGGTCGGAGAGATCCAGAGCACGATCGTAGGCGAGTATGATGTCGAACCCGAACGTTGCTCGCAGGATCTGCTTGGCTTGCTGGAGAAGCTTCTCTCCGAAGGCTTGATAGAGGTGAAGGATGGTTCGGCCGCATAGGCCTTTTCCGAGTGCCCTGTGTGCGCGTGGTCCGCAATGACCCGGCTTCCTGCCGGAACGGTTGAAAGCAAAGCAGTCTTAATTCCTTCACGCTCCCCACGTCGGATCCTTCGCATCGAGAACCACGACGAGGCCATTCCGCTCTGGCGGAAATCCGCTGGAGCAGGTCGGATCCTGGTGCACGTGGATGCGCACCACGATATGTGGTGGGTTCCTCCCGGGCAGCGAGTTACGATTGCCAATTTCATCAGCCCCGCCTTGCAGGAAGGGATTCTCCGCGAAATCTATTGGGTCGTGCCGGACCGCTCGTGGGAATCTGCCGAAAACCGCCGCCAGATTTTGCATCATCTTCGCCGCATCCAAGAAGAATTCCCCGTCCGCCCAGCACACCTCGAAATCGCGCCCGACCATATATCCACCACGCTGTTTGGAAAACCGCTGCACATCTGTTTAGTTGAAGGTTTGCCGAAATTCGGTGAAAGCGTGCTGCTTGACCTGGATGTGGACTATCTGATTTTTCCGCGCGTGACCTACGGTTCGGGCGATTCTCATCCGGAGGTGCCATGGCGGTGGCCCGAAGATCTTGTGCAGAATCTTGACGCCCGCGGCGTGCAATCCGATCTGGTCACCATTGCGTATTCGGTCGAAGGCGGCTACACGCCGTTGCGCTGGAAATACCTGGGGGACGAACTGGAAATGCGTCTCGATGCGAATACCTCGAGTGGGGCTTTGCGCGGGATGGATCTCATGCGTCAGGCAGCCGTGGCCGCAGCGAGTGGCGATCGCATTGCCGCGGAGCAGAAATATTTGGAGGCAGCTCCCCTTCTCCCACATCTGGCTGCTCCCCTCTGGCATCTCGCGTTTTTGTACAAGGACTGCGGGCGCGTGGACGAAGGGCAAGTGCTGTATCGCCGCGCGCTCGACATCGATCCGAGATATAGAACAGTTCATAACAATGATGGTCTTTGGCATTACTGGGGCGAGCGGTGGGCAGCCAGCGAGCGTGAGTATCGCCGCACGCTCGCGTTGGATCCGCGAGATGCGTTTGCGCACCTGGGGCTCGGGTGGCTCGCCATGGAGCAGTCACGCTGGAGCGAGGCGGAATCGGAATTACAACGCGCCGCCGATATCGATCCGGACTTGCTTGACGCACACCGCGCTCTGGGACGCGTTTTTCGGAAGACGGGCCGGCTGCGCGAAGCGATTGCGGCTTACGAGAAGTCGTTAAAGCTTTCGCTGTCCGGCCGAGTGTCCCTCCGGAACAGTCCCGTCATTTCAGCCGAACGGCCGCAATGGAACGATTCGAGCCACTTTACCGTTTTCCTCAGATTGGGGCAGCTCTATCGCGCCGTAGGTGAGCCGGAGCGCGCCTCGCAGTTCCTTCGAATGGCTGCTGCGGGGGGAATGGACAGCGCTGGCCTGCGCCTGCAGCTTGCTTCCCTTGCCTTCAGTCAAGAAAAGTGGGGAAAGGGGTTTGGCGAGATCGGCCAGGCATTCAAGCAGGCGGCGGTGTGGGCGGGCCGTATCGGTAAGAAGGTCCTGCGCGGGGTGAGGAAACCCTTCCTACTGGCGTACGAATTCTGGCAGGTGCGATGAGCAAGACGCGCGATCCGTTCGGCGAAAAGTGGCGCCGATTCCGTCGGCTTGGTCCGGAGGAGCGCGGACTGGTTTTGCGCGGGATGGTTCTGCTTTCCTTGACCATGCTTGGGCTTCGCACGATGACCTTTCGCCGGTGCAAGGAGCTCATCCAGCAATTTTCATTGTCTGAGCCCTCCCTGCCACGATTGGAATCGTGCCGTCAAATGGAGATGGGGAGGAAGATTGTTTCCGCCATGCATGCGGTCGAACGGAATAGCCCTGCGCGCCCGAACTGCCTCGAGCGCTCACTCGCACTCTGGTGGATGCTGAGGCTCAACTGCATCGATGGTGAGTTGCACGTTGGCGCGCGCAAGAGCCAAGGCCGTTTTGAAGCGCATGCCTGGGTGGAATGGGGCGGACATGTGCTCAATGACAGCTCGGATGTCCACGAGCATTACTCCCGCTTTGACGCACCCATCGCTACGGCCGAAGGAAAGTTGCGATGAGCGGGTTTGCCGGAATATTGAATCTTGACGGTGCACCGGTCGACCGCAGTCTGCTTGAACGCATGACTCGCTGCCTTGCCTTCCGCGGGCCGGACGCCGAGGGGATCTGGTCGGACGGAGCTGTCGGATTGGGGCACGCGTTGCTGCGGGCCACGCACGAGGCCGGGCGAGAGAAGCAGCCTGCTGGGCTCGATGGTCGGCTCTGGATCGCCGCGGATGTGCGAATCGACGCGCGCGGCGAGCTAATCGAGAAGCTAAAAGGAAAGCGAAACGGAGCGAGCGCGGTATCTCTATCGACGCCGGATGCGGAACTGATTCTCCACGCCTACGATGCCTGGGGCGATGCCTGCGTCGAACATCTACTGGGGGATTTCTCATTTGCGATCTGGGACGCACCCAGAAAGCGGCTGTTTTGCGCGCGCGACCATATGGGCGTCAAACCCCTTTACTATGCTCATCTAAGCTCGTGCATCATTTTCAGCAATACGCTCGACTGTGTCCGTCAGCATCCTGATGTGTCCAATCGGCTGAACGATTTGGCGATTGCTGATTTTCTCCTCTTCGACATGAATCGGGATCCCGCTACGACGTCTTTTGCGGATATCCAGCGGCTGCCCCCCGCGCATTTCCTGGAGTGTGAACAAGGGAAGCTTTCCATTCGGCGTTATTGGGAGTTGTCCGTCACCACGCCCATCCATTACTCCCGGGACGAGGAATACGTGGAGCGCTTCCGCGAATTGCTCGACACCGCGGTTGCTGACCGCCTGCGCACACAAAGCGTCGGCGTCCTGATGAGCGGCGGACTGGACTCGACCACAGTGGCGGCCAGCGCCCAGCGGCTCCTCTCTGGAAATGGGGATGGGGCCGGTCTGTGCGCATACACCCAGGTCTTTGATAATTTGATCCCCGACAAGGAACGTTACTACGCCAAGCTCGTCGCCGATGCGCTAAGAATTCCCATTGAATTTCTGGTGAGTGATGATTGTAAGGTGTTCGAACTTGCCAACCAGCTTGAATATCATTCGCCCGAGCCCGTGCACTCGGCTTGGCCAGATCACCCCGCCGAATATTGGCAAGAAGTCGCCGTCAGGAGCCGCGTAATTCTTACTGGGTACGGCGCTGACCCTGGATTTTCCAGTCGAATCACAGTCCATTTCCGCCAGTTAATCGAAAGGAAACAGCTAGGCCGCGCGTTGGCGGATGCGGCGCGTTATCTGACCGCGGAAGGGCGGTTATCGCGGCTTTACCTCCGCACGCGCTGGAGGATACTGTTTGCTTCCAAGGGTCAGACGCCTGGGTATCCGGGATGGTTGAATGAAGATCTGGAAAAACGGTTGGGCCTGCGTGCCCGCTGGGAGTCCTTGAGTCGTTCTACAGACCGAGCGGCAGCCAACGCCGCTCGCCCTGAAGCGCACGAGCTCATGGTTGCTCCGTTCTGGCCGAACTTGTTTGAGGGGTACGATGCCGGGTCGATCGGCGCCCCGGTCGAGGTTCGCTATCCCTTCTTTGATCTTCGCTTGGTGAATTTCCTGCTTGCCCTCCCCAGGTTGCCGTGGTGCTCCGACAAGGAATTGCTCCGCGAGGCTGGCCGCGGAGTATTGCCGGATGCCGTGCGTCTGCGGCGCAAGTCGCCTTTGCGGTCCGACCCGCTGATTCCACTCCTTGGCCGGACGGATGCAGCATGGGTGGATTGTTTCGAACCGGTACCCGAACTAGGGCGATATGTGGTCCGAAATCTCATTCCATCTGTATACAAAGAAAAGGACTCCTGGACGGCTTCGGTTCATCTTAGGCCTCTGAGTCTGAATTTTTGGTTGCGTGGGCACGCCCGACAAGGCAACAATTAGACTGGGAGGGGGTGAGCGGTGAATGAACAGCTACAGTCGTTCTACAAGAAACCGTACGAAGAGCCGCGCCTCCTGGTTTTGGACATATTCGAGTGATGACTCAAGCGGTTAACATGAAGGCGGGTCGAATTGATAACGGCATGCTTATAAAGACTGCTTGATAGCCCCTCGGGCGACTTTTTGTCCGTATTTTATTTCATGTGGCATACGTCTTGCGAATTGCTGTCAACCGCGCTCTCCTTGGCCTTCGTGCTCCTCATTCTAGATCAGAACCGCCGGACTTTCAGGTACGGCTGGAGGAAAAAATTCGTATTCCCGTCGACGACTCCCATTCTCCCCAACGACTGTTTCTACGTCAGCCCGAGCGGTGATGCCAAGGTTAACCCATTCCCGCTGCTGTCATAACTACGCAAGGGGGTTATGGATTGTCTGGATTGCCGGATGGGTTATATCCACTGAGGAAGTGAGCTTGGTAAAGTCATCGACGATAACCTGACATAGATTGGTCAGGTATGCGGAGTCTTGGTGTGGACGAAGCATTCGAACAGGCACGGTTTTGACCAACCGTCCTAACAAGTCGAATTCCCTCGCGCGCATTCCGGGGTCCAGCAAATAATTCATGTACGTATTAGACACCAGAGACATGAGGGATGCCCGGCAGGATATGGGATCCACAGCGGGACACGTTGAGTCTGTACTGCGTTCTCCCAATATGTAAATGGCGGCCAGCGGCATAGCTTGCCCCTGAAAGAGATTCCCGTCCTGACCCAAAGCTAAGTAGCGCTTGTCCCAAGTTGGGGTCAGTAGCGGGAGAGCATCCTCTGAACCATACAGGGAACTCACAGAGTCGGACCACAGACATATGCATGCATAACCGGATTGAGCAAAAAATGCCCCGTGTTGGTCCTGAATTGGGACGATATCGTCAGAGAGCACAGGATAACCCAAGCGCGCGAACGCAGCAGCGGTCGTGGACTTTCCGGCTCCTGCAAGCCCCATCAGGGCAATAGCCCGGTCCCCAATCGCTACTGCGCTGGCATGTAGAGATGTTAGGCCACGCAGATGGAGCACGAAACCCATGACAGGGCCGAGCAGATATACGGCTGCATCTTCAATGGTTAACGTGTCCGGCCACGTTGTCCAGACTTGGGTCCCGAGTCTATCCACAAAAAACTCGGTGCCATCGCCATATAGAATTCTAAAATATGAGCCGTCTGGTGACGTCCACATGGTTACGGTCGGGTTGCCCCGCTCATCGCTGCCAGGGCTAACGTAGAATTTCTTTTCTGTTATCTTGCGAGGATCTGCAAGCCAGGGAGCACGCTCGCCCAGCCAGACCTGAATGTCTACCGACCGGGAACGTGGAGATTCCGCTAGACTGAGGAATGGGCCATTACTGCATAGCTTAAGGCCATAGACGGAATAAAAAAACGGCATAAGTTAAGACAATCTCCGAGTGACAAGCTGCTTTGGCTTTTTCGTGTCGGAATCTTGAGGTTTACCTGATCCGATCATTTTGTATCCGGGAATTGGCAAGCCACAGCAGCTAAATACCTTAGGTTGTGAAAGAAAAGCGTTTTGGTTGGGTATTCTCTCGAATCCCATCATTTCATTAAAAACAAAACTGAAGGTAGGAGAAAAGAGCTCAAATCCAGAAACAGGGAACCGATGTTTGCAACAGGTTTCCCATGGCTCTATGTGGGAGAAAAGGTGCTACAACACCGTAGTTCCCTAGGCAGTCCTACCCATCATATTCCCCGTCCCACCCCCTCCATCAAGCTGGCCGTTAGAACCAACGCTACGAGTCAAGGTTTCGATGTTCCCATATACAACCAGCTCTGGGTTTTGGTAAACCTTTCTTGTTGTGGAGAGCTTAGCTTCTTGCGGTTCTTGTGGCATAACAATTCCTCCGTGCCCGATATGGGGGAATACGAAACTCTGACCCAATTGGCAAAAGCCATCCAGTGCCGAGTTTATTTATACTCAACCTATCTACTAATTGCAACCACAAGTTGGGGCCAATAGGTCTGGGATTAGTCCAGCGTTGCTTGTAGTCCTTTTCACCGACAATGGGAACGGTGTTGTCTCGGGAATTAGAACGTGTACTGTGCCGCGCACCACGCGTCTCGACGCCGCGAAGATGGAACGCAGTCGCTCGCTACTTCGTGGGAAGGCGTAGTGGCCTGATATTGTCGCCCACGCGATCCAACACGAGCTACACCTCTCAGTGGTCCCCGCCGCCGTGGAAGGACTCTCACAGTCTCCCGATGCGCGAGCGGCTCTCGGCATTAAATGGACGTGCCGAGGTTTCGATTTTCCCAATTCCGGAAAAGTGTGAGCGGCTCCCCAGCCTGCTATACTGCCACCGAAATGACCACTAATACGTACAGCCTTGGCGGTTACGGAGACATGCTTGCGGATCGCATCCGCATGGAGGCCTATGTCCAGGCCCTTCGCAGGACGGTTCAGCCAGGCTCCGTCGTTGTGGATATCGGCACGGGACCAGGCATCATGGCGGTTCTGGCCTGCCAGCTTGGCGCCAGCCGCGTCTTCGCAATTGAACCTAGTCCAATCATCCAGGTGGCCCGGGAGATTGCTGTGGCCAACCACTGCGCGGACAAGATCGAGTTCTTCGAGGATATTTCAACTCAGATCGCGCTCCCCGTTCGCGCCGATGTCATCGTCTCTGATTTGAGGGGGGTGCTTCCTCTCTTGGGGCGCCATATTCCCTCGATAGTAGACGCACGGAAGCGTTTCCTTGCTCCTGGTGGAACGTTGATCGGGCGAGAGGATAGGATTTGGGTTGCTGTTGTCGAGGCTCCTGGACGTTATGGCAAACTTGTGGATCCCTGGGAGCGCAACGGACTCGGTCAGGACTTGAGTTCTGCTCGGCGAAAGATCGTAAATGATATCCAGACAGCGCGTTTTTCTCCAGACCAGCTATTAACCAAACCGCAACTCTGGGCGACGTTGGACTATACGAACGTGGAGAATCCCGACATTCGGGGCGAGTTGGACTGGACGGTCCAGCGCGATGGGACCGGGCACGGGATCGTGGTCTGGTTCGACATGGAACTGGCCGACGGCGTGGGTTTCTCAAACGCCCCAGGTGAACCTGAGACAATTTATGGTTCCGTTTTTTTCTCCTGGCTGGATCCGGTACACCTGGCTGCGGGCCAAATTGTGCGCGTTGATCTTCATGCAAAGCTGATGGAAAGAGACTATTTCTGGTGCTGGAGGACGCGCGTTCAATCGGCCGAAAAACCCGGCGAAATCGTCGCCCGTTTTGACCAATCGCAGCTCGAAGGGACGGTGCTGTCCCTCGCGAAGCTACATAGAGGTGCATCCGACTACGTCCCACAGCTCTCCGAGGAGGGCCGCATGTGTCGGAGAACTCTCGAACTGATGGATGGACAGGTTTCGCTCGAGGAGATTGCGCACCGGCTCCTAGCCGAGTTTCCCCAGCGCTTCACGCGTTGGCAGCAGGCGCTCTCCTTTGCTGGGGTGATCTCGAAAGAAAACAGCCGATAGACCGACCGCATCGTCCCGCAGACTACCGTTGATCCCCGCGTCATTTGAATGCCGCGCTGCCCTGGAACCGCCGTTTCGGGCATCCAATCGAACGCCGTATCGCTCTGCTATACTCGCGCTGATGGGAACTTTCCATATTTGTCTCGGGCTGTCCGACGTTTCCCCCCGGAGGAGAAGTTCGAATGAGCGGGTTTGCCGGAATATTGAACCTTGACGGTGCACCGGTCGACCGCAGTCTGCTTGAACGCATGACTCGCGGGCTTGCTTTCCGCGGGCCGGACGCAGAGGGGATCTGGTCGGACGGAGCTGTCGGATTAGGGCACGCGTTGCTGCGGGCCACGCACGAGGCCGCGCGAGAGAAGCAGCCTGCCGGGCTCGATGGCCGGCTCTGGATCGCCGCGGATGTGCGAATCGACGCACGCGCCGAGCTGATCGAGAAGCTAAACGCGAAGCGAAACGGAGCGAGCGCGGTATCTCTATCGACGCCGGATGCGGAACTGATTCTCCACGCCTACGATGCCTGGGACGAAGCCTGCGTCGAACATCTGCTGGGCGATTTCTCATTTGCGATCTGGGACGCACCCAGAAAGCGGCTCTTTTGCGCGCGCGATCACTTCGGCGTCAAGTTCCTCTACTATGCGCGCATCGGCGGCACTCTGATCTTCAGCAACACGCTTGAGTCGTTACGGGTCCATCCCGGCATCAGCGCAAAGCTTTGTGACGCCTACATCGGCGACTATCTGCTCATCGGCAGCAACCTGCACCCCACGCTAACGCCCTTTGAACAGATCATTCGGCTTCCGTCCGCGCATACACTGACCGCTTCGGGAGAGCAGGTGCGTCCTGCATGCTACTGGTCCTTTCCGATTGAAGAACCGCTGCGCTACCGTTGCCCCCACGATTACGTAGAAGAGTTCCAGGGGTTGTTGAATGCAGCGGTCGAGGACCGGCTGCGCACGGACCGAGCCAGTATCAGCCTGAGTGGAGGACTCGATTCGCCGACCGTAGCGGCTGCCGCCGCAGAACAGTTGGAGACGCCCGACAGACTTCTTGGGGTGACTTACGGATTCAACCGTGCGATCCGGGATCCCGAGCCTCCTTTGGCGCGGAAGGTGGCGGAGTATTTGGGTATCAGTTTTCGCTATTTTGCCACGGACGACTACCAACTGTTTGATCGCTGCGATTCGCTCGGGGGCCGATTCCCTTGGCCGACGAACCTCGCGCTGGCGGCATGCAAGTGCGACCTCTACGATGCCGTTGCCGGACACGGCCGGGTTCTTCTCACGGGAGAAGGGGGAGATTTTGGGATTGCGCCTTCCCTTCGTGTTCATGGTGGGTGGCGCCTATTTGGCCTTGTTTGGAACGTAGGAAAATACATCCTGACGCATGGGCGCCACCCACGCCTCGGTTTTCGAGTGACCTGGCAACGTTGGCGCGGCAAGTCCCCGAAGGGAATTCCAGGTTACCCGGAGTGGTGCGAACCCGAATTCGAATCGCGCCTGAACTTGCGCGACCGGTTTCAGGAGCTGATCAAGGTACCTTCCTCGGAGCATCCGTATCGTCCCGATTCGTATTCCAGTCTAACTAGCCCATATATTTCAATTTTCTTTGAACGTTACGATGGCGGCTACACGCGCTTGCCTCTCGAAGTCCGGCATCCGCTATTTGACCTTCGGTTGCAAAGATTCTTCCTGCGGCTCCCGATGTTCCCCTGGTGCGCTGACAAGGAATTGCTGCGCGTCGCGATGCGCGACCGCCTACCTAAGGAGATTCTCCGCCGCCCCAAAGCGCCGTTCGAAGGGGATCCGTTGATCCAAATGCTTCGGGAGGCAGATACAGATTGGTTGAATAACTTTGTGCCGGCCCCTGGGTTTGAACGCTACGTAGTGCGAGAAAGAGTTCCCATCTTTGGAGGCAATGTTGAGTTGAGGAATCCAGAGTTGCATCTTCGACCCATTAGTCTGAATTACTGGTTGCAATCGAAGAAAGCGTTGCAGTACAGTTAGTGGAAAGACTGGATAGGGGAGAGGAATTGTGGACACACGTCAAGAACAGGTTCAGAAGAAGCCCTATGATAAACCACAGCTTACGGTGTACGGTCCAATTCGTATATTGACGCAAACCAGGACCATTGGCCGCGGTCAGAGAGATAACGGAGACCCATATAATCCGAACAGAACGTAAGGGGCGCCTTTCTAGTGGATGCATCTTATTCCGTTTTTGGCCTGCGGATCCGATCCAACATCGAAATCCCGGGGTTCCCCGCTCCTTCTGATAATCTACCTGTTGACGTAGTGGTTACACTTGGAAGTCTGCCAAGCTGGCTGGACCCCGTTCTACCCCGCAACCAAGATGCGTGGTATGTCAGCCCCGACCTAGGCGATAACGGGGGGCCGAGTTCGCGCGTCTGGCAAATCCTTGAAGGGGAATACTTCAGGATCTTGTATGACGATGGCACCGATTGCGTCATGGATAGGCAGGGAACCCACATCTGGATTCAGTGGCCCGGCCATTTCACTGTAAAAGACGTGGTGCCCTATCTGCAAGGGCAGCTGCTCGGGCTGGCGCAACGCTTGCGTGGCGTGACATGTTTGCACGCCAGCGCCATTGTGATCGGCCAAACGGCCATCGCCATCGCAGGCCCGAAGGGAAGAGGGAAGTCTTCCACGGCGGCCGCATTCCTGCAGCTTGGATTCCCAGTGCTTGCCGACGATGTTGTTCCCATCTTCGAGGATGGAGGAAGATTCATGGCCCGGCCGGCTCATTCGCGTCTCTGGCTCCGTGCCGACATGGTGGAGACGCTGTACGGTTCGAGCGATGCGCTGCCGCAGTTTGCGCCGTCCTGGAGAAAACACTACCTCGATCTGAATGCGGCAGGACCCGGACAGCCCGGCGAGCCAAAACAGTTGGGCGCCATCTATATACTCGCTGAACGTGCCGATGAGCCGGACCGCCCGACTGTTGACGAAGCTGGACCGCACGACGCGATGCTCGAACTGCTCTGCAACACGTACATCAACCATCTACTCGATCCGGAAATGCGTTCGCGGGAATTTAGCTTGTTGAGCCGCCTCTATCAAAGCGTGCCTTTGCGGGTAGTACGCCCACACCAGGACGCATCTCGAATTTCCCAGCTTTGCCAGGTAATTTTGGACGACTTTGCCAGCCATCGAGTTGCTTCAAGTAGCGACGTTCCTCTTACCCGCGTGTAGCTCCGTTTCGGTTGCAGTCGTTCGAGACGAGACTGCTGGCCCAAGAAGGAAATCTCGCCGTTCAGGTGTAGGATATGCGCTGTGGGAGAACCCAAAACGAAACTCTTGCTGCATTCACACCAAGCTTACCTGTTGAAAGCTGCGGGCGGCTCGGGGCGAGTCTCGCCGCGCGATAAGCGTGTGTCGCAAGATCGTCCGAGTGGTGGATAAAGTATCCACAGGATTCTCATGCCTCGTGGAGGAATCACAGGACCGTGAG
>JBGPXQ010000173.1:0-5735 GCA_041492805.1 Terriglobia bacterium
CTGCTCGAAACCTACGAGCGTATCCGGGCGCGGCCCAACCCGGCGCTCAAAGTTCTCGGCGTGCTCATCACGCTGTTTGACAAGCGCACAAACATCTCCCGCGACACACACGAGCAGATCCGCTCCGTGTTTGGCTCGGTGCTGTTCAAGACGCGAATCGGCAAGAACGTGCGTTTAGAGGAAAGCCCAGCCTACAAAGAAACAATCATGACGTTCGCGCCCAAGTCGCCCGGCGCGAAGGAGTACGGCAAGCTCGCCCTGGAGGTTATCCAACGTGTCGAACGTGTCGAAGAGAATCGGATTGCCCGTCACGCTGAAGATGCGGCATGACGCGCACTACGTAGAACAACTCACCAGTTTCAGCGGCGCCGCGGTCGGGCGCATGATTCCGGTCGATAAGATCAGACCCAACCCCGATCAGCCCCGCAAGGCCCTCGGAGACCTGCGCGAACTCACGGACTCCATTAAGGAGAAGGGCGTGCTTGAGCCCCTGTTGGTGCGATTCATGCCGCGCGACAACTGCTACCACATCATCTCCGGCGAGCGGCGGTACCACGCCTCGCGCGCCGCGGGACTGCGGGAAGTGCCATGTATCGAGAAAATCGCGGACGACGCGGAAACCCTTGAGCTCGCTCTTATTGAGAACCTCCAGCGGAAGGACCTGACGCCGTTTGAGGAAGCCGACGGCCTGCAGCGGCTGGCGGAGCAGTTTGACTACACACACGACGATATCGCCAAGAAAATCGCCAAGGCGCGCTCGTCGGTGACCGAAACAATGTCGCTGCGCGTCATTCCCGACGTGGTACGCAAACGCTGCATTGAGTCCGGCATCATCTCAAAATCGCTGCTGCTGCAGGTCGCGCGGCAGCCCAATGAGAGGAAGATGCTCGAATCCGTCCATCGCATTGCGCAGGGCGGCCTGACCCGCGACGAAGCGCGGCGCGAACGCCAGGAAGAGAAAAATTCCGGCCCTCGCCCGCAACCCTTCATCTTCAACTATCGCCCGGAAAACGAGGGCTTTCGGCTGCGAATCCAGTTCCGGAAGAGCAATGTCTCCCGCGACGAACTGATTGACACGTTGCGCAACCTTCTCGAGATGCTCGAGCAGGATCAGAGTTCCTCCCCCGACGCGGATGCACACAATCCTGCGGTTGCCTGAAACGGCTCCTCTTGGAAGCCGCAGGTTTCGAGCCTAAGAAACACGCGAATTGTCTTGGATTCCCTACAACTTTTTGGGAAGCTGAATTGAATATCCATGAACGAGCTAACGCCACGACAGGTTGCGATATTGGAGCGCCTGGTTTCAGCTGAATTTTTTGTCGTCGCGTTTCCGCTCTACGCGAATGCCGTTGGCATTCGGAAAGGGGCCTGCGCGGCGCTGCTCGACCCCATCGCTGGGGGTGGATTCCGGCTGTTCGGGGAGCCATGTCTCTTGTTAGACGGGAATCTGACAGTCCGTGTCACAGACAAAGGCAAGTCCTGGTTTGTGTGGAAAAAACAGCGGATTGAGGCGACTGCAGAGCGGCTCGGCGAACTGGATCGTTTTGTTTCCGAATTGAAGTTGATGTTGGAGCCTCGCGCGTAATCGTAGAAAATTCCCCGGCGTCTGAAGACCTTATGTGACAACCCATGCGGAAAATGTTTTTGTAGCGTCGGCCTTCAGGCCGACACTTTAGACTCAAGCACATGCCCGCCTGAAGGCGGGCGCTACACAGAGAAAAGCCTCATGGGATCCGAAGACGCGGGCTACAAAAGCATATGAAGCCTACTGCTTGGCCAGGAGCCGCAGCGTCTTGGATGGATAAAGAGCGAGGAGCTGGCCCTGCGGGGGCGAAATTCGTTCGAGCTCGAGGCAGGCAACTCCCGCTTTCTTCAACTCCGTGACGCGCGCGGCAGTGTGGAGCACCTGGCCGATGACCAGGTGCAAATGGGGCTCGTGGCCGAAGCAGACCACTTCCTTCGCCTTCAATTTCGCCAGCTCGCGAAGCAATTCCGCCGGCGTGCTGGTCCCTTTGAGCGCATCCGTGCGGACGATCTTGCTCGATGAGAAGCCGATCACTTCGCAGAAGATTTCGGCGGTTTGCACCGCCCGCAGCCACGGGCTGGTCAGCACAGCGTCCGGCTTTACGCCGAGTGCAAACATTCCGAGCGCGGCGGCATGAGTCTTCTTCATGCCTTTCGGGGTAAGAGGACGTTCCGTATCCGGAGGGCGGTGAGGATCGTCACGGTCCGTCGCGACCCCGTGCCGCACAAGATATAGGCGCATCATCAGGCCACCCTCACTTTCTGCACGACCAAGACACGGTGAAAGGACAAATGCAAATTCAGCTCGCGTTCGAGCAGGCGCGCCTTGCGCTCGACGCCCGCAAGATTCAGGCGCGATTCGTCTCGCAATTCCACATGAACCCGCACCTCGCGCGGGCCGCCCTCGACGGTCAGCCCCGCGATGGCCTGGTGGTGGTCGCTTTCGAGGCGCTCCGCAAGCCTGAGCATGCCGGCCAGAATTCGCACTTTCTTGCGCCGATCGCGGTCCAGTGCGGCGAACAGCTTGTGCGCCGCGTTCGGCTCGGACTTCCCGTTGTGGTAGCGCACCAAACACCCCGTCATATTCTTTGCCCACCCTCGCAAACCTGGAATTTTTGAATTGCGCACAAGGTATTCGCCATGACGGTGGTGGGCCTTGCGGTGGATGAGATGTCCGGAGTCGTGAAGAGTCGCACCCGCTTCGAGGACCGTTCTCAATTCGAAATCCATGTGATGGTAGGGCCATAGCTGGTCAAACAATTGTAGCGCCAGCCTGCGAACCTGCTCTCCGTGTTTCAGATCGCAATGCACGCGGCATGCAAATGACTCCGCGCCGGCGATCATGATTTGCGCGTCTTTCCGCTGTTCGGTCGTGGGTGCTGGAGGCGCCATTTGGGCCGCGGCGAGTTCATAAACCAAACCCTCGCGGACGCCCACTCGCGGCGAGATCATGAATCGTACCCGCAACCACCTGGCTACCGTGACCAGAACGATGGCGGCAACTCCCATGACCTCCGCGCGGTCGCGGCGCACTGCAAATGAGGCCATTCTACCTTCCACATCGAGCCGCAAAATTTGCAGGAGACGGTCACGCAGGAGTCTAGTGTTGAGCGTCCCCAAGCCACCGACCCTGGGACCAGGCGCTAGTCCCGCAAGAGTCTCTGCATTGCCACCGCAAGAGACCGCAAGCGCCGTCGTGGATCGCGGACGGTTCGGCAGGGCGCTCTGCAGGACTGATAGAATATGAAGCCTTAGATCATCCGCCGTATGTTCATGAATGGCGCCCTGGATGCGGAACGCCTCCATCAAGCGGACGGTTCCGAGCGGCAAACCAATACTTTCTTGCAGGACTCCATGTCTTAACTCACTGAGTTCCAGGCTACCGCCGCCCAGGTCGAGGATGAATCGAGGCGGATCCAAGTTCCGCAGCGCCCGGAGTGTTGCCACGCGGACCAGCCGGGCTTCTTCCTCGCCGGAGATGATTTCGAGATTGATCTTTGCCAGGTGGCGTATGCGGTCGACAAGAATGTGGCGGTTGCGGGCCTCGCGCGCGGCGCTCGTCGCCACAGCGCGGTACGCCGCCACGCCGTGGCGGTCCATCATCCGGCGAAACTGCCGGAATGCGGCGGCGGCATCGCGCAGCGTCTTGCGATCGAATTTTCCAGTCGTGAAGGCGGAGTGGCCCAGCCGTACCGGCGCGCGAAAGGATTCGACAATTTCCCAATCATCCGAGGAGCGGACACCCGCGATGATCAGCCGGAAGGCATTCGAGCCGGCATCAATCGCGGCCAGGTGCAGTGGTTTGGCGAGTTTCAGCGCCACAGGGGAGCCAGCGCAGCGGAAGGCCTGTAATGAGTCCGCTGGATGCCGAGATGAGCGGCAATGCGCTTGCGCAGCTCCGCGTTCACCGTGGCCACACTGGCCTCGCCATCCATCGCAATGAAGCCTTGTTTCTCAGCAAGCGCTTCGAATTCCTTTTTCATCTTGGCTTGATACATGATGAAAGATTGGAACAAATCGTTGGAGAGTGACATGTCTCGGCCCGATTCCCAATAGCTGATGGTATGAGACTTGCGAAACTCCCGTTCGAACGCGGCTTCGGGTCGAACGTTGAGCCAGAAAGTCAGGTCGGGACGCAAAGCCATTTCATAGAGTCCGTGCAAGTATTCGCGCTGGATCCCGCGAGCAGCCGCACGGGCGATCAGTGTATAGAAATAACGGTCAGCAAGGACCACGAAGTCGGACCGCAGCGCCGGGATAATGCGATGCTCGAGCTGGTCGTAGAAATCGGTGGCATACATCAGCGTCAGCGTCATCCGGGTTATCGTATTCTCGGCCAGCAGTGCGTCGATGTCTTTCGCTACGAGTCCCGAACGGCGCAGTCCCATCGTCTGGACCGCGAAGCCTTCAGACTCGAGCCATTCGGTTAGCAGCGAGATCTGAGTCGAACGGCCGGAACCGTCCATGCCCTCAATCACGATCAGCGAGCCGCCGAATTCTTCATCACTCACGCCTGGAAGGGGCAGTCCATAATTGCGAGGGGAAGCCCCGGAAGGGGAGGAAGTTTGCTTGGGGCGGCCGTTTTTGCGACGGGATCGCGATGGTTTCATCGACGCCTCCGCGCAGCCTTCTGGGGCGCGAATCGCGACAAATCAATGCGCGATTTCACAATATGCCGCATCTGCATTTGAAGCTTGTTTACGGGGAGTGTTCCGTCCATCACGACGAATCGGTCCGATTCAATCATCTCATCGTACTGCGCCAGGATGCGTCCCTGGAAAATCCGGAAACTCTCTGCCCGGTCGAGAGACAGGTTCAGGTCCATCCCGGCCTCATAATACTTCAACTTTGGCCGGCCGCTCATGATGCGGTTGACGGCCACGTCCAATGGAGCGCGAAAATAGAATGTGATGTCGGGAACCGGCGCAAAACGGTACAGATTGCGCAGCCACCGTGGAGAGCAGCTTCGTGCAACATCACGCGCGAATGCGGTGTAAATGTACCGGTCGGCAAGGACCAGGTACCCACTGTGAAGCAGCGGCAAAATCTGCCGTTCACACCGGTCCGCGAAGTCAGCGGCGTGCAGGAGAGAAAACGTGGTAGGCGTCAGCAGCCGGCGCTGCTTTCCGCGCCGCGTCGCCGATTTCACAAGCGGGGATGAGTTCCATTCGGTGAAATGCAGGCGATAGCCGCCGATTTCGAGCCAACGTTTGAGCAAATGGAGTTGTGTGCTTTTTCCGGAACCGTCTATCCCTTCGACCACAATCAGCGCTCCCGGATACGCACCCGCGGGTTCGAGAAGTTGTGGTGTCTCGCCATGCATTTCAACGTGCGCGATGGGGATGGATTCGGTCGCCGTCATGGATTCGCGTGCCAAACTGGCCTCTCACTACAGCACGATTATACGCACAGAATGTTAAAATTTGGTTACAAGAACGTGATGCCCGGATGAATGGGCGCCGTTCCGGACGGTTGCAAATGCGCGTTTCACGAGGCAAACTACTTTCGTGAACCCATTTGATCTGATTTGCATCGGAGCGGGCCCGACAGGCTTGGCCTGCGCGATTGAGGCGAAACGCGCCGGCCTGCACCCCCTGGTGATCGACAAAGGTTGCCTGTGCAACTCCCTCTATCATTACCCGGTCAACATGGTCTTCTTCACCACCCCGGAACTGCTCGAGATCGGGGACCTTCCGCTCACCAGCGCTACA
>JBGPXQ010000167.1:0-5991 GCA_041492805.1 Terriglobia bacterium
ATGCTCGAAAAGAATAATCTTGATGTGGCGAAAGTGCTCGACGATTGGATCCAAAAAAACGTGCGCTAGGCAGAACTTGTTTTCTTTTCGCGCTGCGTACCGTGGCGAGAGTTACACCGCTTGACGTTCAAGAATTCAGTGCGCCTCTCACGAGCAACTTCTTCGCATCCTCGGTGTTATATCTTCATGAGGGAATATCGGGCATCGAGTGGGGCACCCCTGCTATTGCAGCCTGTAAAAAGGAGATCGAAATGAGAAGGTTGAAGTGTGTCCAGATTCTCTTGCTATTGCTTCCATTGGCCGTCATGGCCGGATGCGGCGCCGGTTCGTCCGAGGGAATTGGATCTCAGGCGCAGTCCGCTTCCATTTTTACTGTGGCAACAGACGCGTCCTTGCCCAGCGTTGTATCGTGCCAGCTGACCGTCAACAACGTGACGCTCGCGAACGGGTCTACGAACGTCAGCGTACTCTCCTCGCCGGTACTGGTTGACTTCGCGAAATTGAATGGCCTTCACGAACTCATTGACTTGAACACCGTTCCCACAGGTACGTATACATCGGCGACGCTCACACTCGGCACTACGGCCACGATCGGGTACATCGACACGACGGTCACTCCTCCCGCCATCCACACGTTGACTGGGAATTTGTCGCAGACAGTTGTGACGGTTCCGCTCGCGAAGCCTTTCGTGCTGAACGCCGCCGACCTCGTAGGGTTGCGCATGGAGTTCGACATTCGCCAGTCGCTCGCGGTCGACGGCAGCGGGCAGATCACCGGCGCGGTGAACCCCACATTCCACATGAAGTTGCTGAACGCCACCGACGCGAATGTCTCGATTGACGATTTCCGTGGCGGCTTTGTGGGAAAGATCGACAACAACACTTTCACGATGCAAGGCCCGCATGGACGTCAGTGGACCGTTTCGACCAACAACAACACCGAATTTGACACGGGTGACCAGCCCAATTCGTTTACAACGAATACAATTGTGGGCGTTTCCGGCACGCTAAACCCGGTGTCCAAAATGATCGATGCTTCTGAAGTCGAGGTCGTATCGGACAACAAGTTCCTTGTCGAAGGACTGCTGACCAGCGTCCGACCTCCCGCAGGCCAGCCCGCGACGGCAGCGGACTTGTATGTGCGCATCGAGTTGCCGGACCTCACAGGTGTGCCGCTCGGGAGCATCACGACATTCAGCCTGAATGGCTCCGAGATGTACCGGATCGGGAACCTGAGATTTCCTGTTATCACGTCGCTGCTGTTCAACAACTCTTCTATGACGCCGGGCCAGGCGGTCACTGTTGGGGGCACCATTTCAACGACCGCAGGAGTCAACACGCTCACGCCAAAACGGATTGTGCTCGGCCGGCAGGGACAATCTGGCACTTGGGACCCGGGCTCCACAAACATCACTGCTGGAAACGTTGGCAGCTTTACGATAACCGACAACTCTACCGCCGGTGTGCTATTACCCGCGCATTTGACGGTCCTGTCGATGAACGAAACGAGGTACATCAATTTAGCAGGTCTATCGGCGCTGACAGGAGCGTCACCGATTCCCATTCGCGTCGTCGGCTTCATCCTCACAAGCCCGTCGACTCATCAACCTGTCATGGTCGCTCGCTTTGTCGAAGGGCTTGCCCCGTAATTGGCAAACGAATTCCCGCATGATAAATACGGCCCCACCCTCACAAGGATGGGGCCGTGGCTTTTCGTTTTGCTGGATAGAGCGAAAATCTACGCTTTCGCGTTGCGCGAGGCTTCTATCCATTTCCCCTGCGCCTTGACGATTACCTCGATTACTTCTCGCACCGCGCCATCGCCGCCAGAACGCGCCGTGACGAAATGCGCCGCGCGTTTCACCTCGGGCGCGGCATTTGCCACTGCGACCGCGAAGCCCGCCCGCTGCAGTAAAGGAAGGTCAGGGAGATCGTCGCCGATGTAAGCGATCTCTGCATCACTCGCGCCAGTCGCGCGCAAGATCTCTTCGTACGCCGCCATTTTGGTCGCGCGCTTCTGGTACAAGAACTCAATTTCACATTCCCTGGCGCGTTGGCTCACAGCGGACGATTCCCGGCCGGTGATGACTCCGGTGCGCAGCCCGGCAGCTCGTGCCACCTTCAATCCTGCACCGTCATACGCGCTGAAGCCCTTGATTTCGCTGGCGGTGCCGTCTCTCCGTGAGAGCAGCCAGATGCGGCCGTCGGTGAGCACGCCGTCCACGTCCATCAACAGAACGCGAATCTTTTTCGCGCGTGCCGCGACCTCGCGAGCTACTCTTGTAGACTTGGGTTTACTCACTTTTTGCGCTAACCACTCCTCCTGATTCTGCCTGGCCTAAATCAGAAAAGTTCGAGCGTCCACAGATCGTGCAGGTGCAGCACGCCGAGGGGCCGCCGCGCGGCATCGACCACGACCAACGAAGTGATTTTTCGCTCTTCCATTATGCGCAGAGCGGCGCCCGCCAGCTCTCCGGGCGCGATGGTTTGTGGATTCCTGGTCACGCAATCTCCTGCAACCAGGTCCAGCGTCACCGCCCCACGCTGCTGCATCAGGCGGCGGAGATCGCCGTCGGTGAGGATTCCGGCAAGGTGACCTTCGGCGTCCACAACCGTCGTCATGCCCAGACCCTTTTTGCTCATCTCGTAGATGACGTCCGGCATTCTTGCCGTCGCAGCAACGCGCGGCATGGCTTCGCCCGCATGCATCAGGTTTTCTGCGCGCAAAAGTTTCTTGCCCAGCCGCCCGCCCGGGTGAAGCGCGGCAAAATCGCCGGGACTGAATCCCCGGCGCTCGAGCAGCGCGATCGCGAGCGCGTCACCCATGGCCATGGTCGCGGTGGTCGAGGCCGTGGGCGCCAGATTGAGCGAGCACGCTTCTTCCTTCACACTGACGTCGAGCACAACATCGCTCGCGGCCGCGATGGTTGAGCGAGGATGGCCGGTGAGAGTTACCATACGCAGCCCCAAGCGCTTGATCGTCTCGAGCAAGGCGATGATTTCCTCGGTCTCCCCACCATAGCTCACCGAAAGCACGGCGTCATCGCGCATCAGCATACCCAAATCGCCGTGGATGGCCTCGGCAGGATGGAGAAACGCCGCCGGGGTGCCTGTGCTCGAAAATGTCGCGGCGATTTTGCGGCCGATCAGTCCTGACTTGCCCATGCCGGTGACGACCACGCGGCCTTTGCAGGAAATTAGGAGGTCCACGGCCTGCTCGAAGCGCGCGTCGAGCCGATCCAGCAGCCCTCCGAGCGCTTCAGCTTCAATGCGCAGGACACGCTTCGCGGTTTCGAGACTCACTGCACGCTCCAGGCGCGGACCAGCGCGGCGATCTGTGTAAGCTTGCCCAGCAAGGCAGGCAACTCAGCGAGCGGCAGAGCGTTGGTGCCGTCCGAAAGGGCTTTGGCCGGGTTCTCATGAACTTCGAGAAAGATGCCATCCACGCCCACAGCGGCGCCCGCCCGGGCCAATGGCTCGATGAATTCCGGCTGCCCTCCGCTCGACTTCCCCGCCCCGCCTGGCAATTGCACGGAGTGCGTCACGTCGAAAACCACAGGGCAGCCCGTCTTGCGCAGAACGGGAAATGAACGCATATCCACGACGAGATTTTGATAGCCAAACGAAGTGCCGCGCTCCGTCAGAATGATGTGTTCATTGCCGGTGTTCGCCACTTTCTCAACGGCATTGGCCATTTCCCAGGGGGAAAGGAATTGTCCCTTTTTCAGGTTCACTACGCGGCCGGTCTTTCCCGCTGCGGCGAGCAGATCCGTCTGCCGCGACAGAAACGCCGGGATCTGCAGCACGTCGGCGACTTCCGCAGCAGCGGCCGCGTGCGACACCTCATGAATATCGGTCAGAATCGGGAGCTGGAAACGCTGCTTAATTTTTTGCAGAATGCGCAAACCCTCCGTGAGACCTGGCCCTCGAAAGGATTGCTCCGAGGAACGATTCGCTTTGTCGTACGACGCCTTGAACACGAGCGCTATCTTCGCATGCGCGGCAATTTCCGCAAGCCGCTCAGCCATCATGATTGCATGAGCTTCGCTTTCAATCACGCACGGGCCGGCAATCAAAAACAGCGGCTGGTTCCCGCCGACGCGGAAGTTTCCGATCGCAATTTCGCGCGCTGGATGCATGTATGTTCCCTATGAATCGTCAAACGCGGTTCATAGCCTATGCGGGACAGAGAAGATTTGCAACGGGAGTGAAGGCCAGACAGCGAGTCAGTTTCCGACAAGACGACTTCTCGGGACCTATCTGACTTGGGATGCGGCGGCCTGGGGCGGACCGCTGAGCGGCGACGTGTTGTTATGCGACATTCGTGTTCGCCCCAGAAACAGTTTGGGCACGGATCGCCCAGAGGGTCTCCCGAACGGATTCCGGGTTTAGTCCGGCAGAGCGGCACACGAACGGGAAGTCATCTTGATCCTGGAACAGAAAGTATTCAGCTTTATGCTTGTGCCGGACCGGACCGTGCACCCACTCGGCGATCGCGCTTTCAATAACGGCCTGCCAAAGCCTTTGATGTGTACTTCCTTGATTGTAAATAGCAAGGCTGTTCAAAATTAGCTCCTCCTAAGTTCCTCGCCTTCCTGCCTCGATATTCGCAATTGAAGCCGATGGGCTCAATGGCTCGGAGGAGCTATTGTTCCAAGTACCTGGAGGGTAGTACTGCCAACACACGCGCATAACGCTTACAGCGCCAGGCTCGACTGGCCGAAATCCCACATTCCGAGAAGAGGACTTCACGGGAAGTGGGCGGCAAGCGGTCATCAAACCCGCCGCCTAGCGACAACGACCCCGCCCGCTGCTGACATGGCCTGTTCAACGAGAAGGCGTAAGAGCTCTTCTGACTCATAACCACTTGCGAACACTCGCCTCATACTGTTCATAATTCTGCCCGAATAGCTTCCGCATCGAGTGTTCCTCGTAAGGGATGAATATGTTGTTTATCAATAAAAAAAAGCCCACCGGCGCAATCAGACCCGGAATACTCCCCATTGTTAACGTGGCACCAGCGAGTATTGCTAGTATGCCGAGGTACATGGGATTTCGCGACAAGCGGTACGGTCCTGCGCTGATCACTTCGTGCGCAGCCTCTGTCGGACAAATTGGGTTGCCGCACTGCCGAAACAGCCACCACGCCCACATCATCACTCCGAATCCGGCGCCACATAATAAAACCCCACATTTAATGCACTGGAAAACGGGTGCCACCCTGTGTAACAGAAGCAAGTGGAGAGCAACCGAGACTCCTAGTAAGGTCATCGCTATTCGCGGCGGTTTAATTCTAATTAACTGCACGACGGTTTCTCCTTTCCCCTACAATTGCGTGCCACTCCTTTGTTTCGAGCGCTTTCCGAATGCGTTCCAGCACATCCACGGCAGTCTCAATCGCCTTGGTATCAACACCGGTGTTCAATTGCTTGAGGAGCGACTGTTCACAAATCTCCATACGCTTGACCAGCCCTATGCCCTTCGCGGTCAACCCGACAAGATGGGACTTTTTGTGGGCAGGGTTTGGCAGAAACTCCACCAGGTCTTCTTCTTGCAGATGGTTTACGAGCGATTGAATGTGCTGTCTGCTCACTGGGCGAACTCGCGCCATTTGTGGGACGCTCTGCGGTCCATGAACATACAAGCCGCGAAGCACCCCGCGACGTGCAGCCGTCAATTCGCCTTGCCGATGAATGCGCTCTGCTTCTGCTCGAAGCCGATGAAAGAGGGCTACTGTTTGGTCGAATAACCGATGAAGAGCGCGTACTTTGCTCAGGCTGTCATTGGTTCGTTTCATTATGACATGTATATTGTCATTATGACATGTAGACTGTCAACACTTATTTTGAGCCGTTGGATCACCCGCGAAAGATCCAAATTGGGTTTATTCAATCGCTTCTAGAGATGGGAGCCGGGGGAGTTATTGCCCACCTCCCGATAAACGCGGTTCTCGGAAACTGCGATCCGGGGGCTACCCACATTCCGATAAGA
>JBGPXQ010000215.1:0-4766 GCA_041492805.1 Terriglobia bacterium
CCGTCACTCCCGGCCCGGTGTATTCGTGGAACGGCGCCTCATGGAAGGGTAACATCGCAGTCCCTTCCGTCAAGTTGGATGGACTGGTCGGAATGAAAAACGGTGAAGCAGCCGATGGGATGAAGATTGAAGCGCTGTGGCGGAATATTGAATCCGAATACGCGAGTCACGGGTATCTGGACATAAAGCTTGACGCGCAGCCTGACTTTGACGATTCCGCCCATCGCGTTTCGTACCGCGTCAACATCGCGGAAGGCTCCCAATTCCGCATGGGTGAATTGATCGTTACCGGTCTTTCGCTTGATGCGGAAAAACAACTGCGGCGCGCATGGCAACTCGCACCGGGCCAAATTTTTGACAATGGCTATTTTGAAAAGCTGCTTCCGGTGCTGGCCAAGCCACGGCCGGAGATTTTCGGCGAAATGCCCGTTCATTACGACCAGTGCGGCCATTGGCTGCGACCCAATGCCGATCGGCACACGGTTGACGTTTTGTTGGATTTCAAATAGGGTCGCCGACAGATGACTTCTCTAAATGGAATGATTATCAAGTGATACTGGGGGCGCGGCATCCCGTTCACGCAGAACGTTCTTGGTGAACCGTGCCACTACAATAACGGCGGGACTCCCACGAACTTGAATTCATTTTCATGAATATGGTCACATTTCGAGTTACAATCCCGATTTATGCACAGCCGAATACGTGCTCTTTTGTGTTTTTTGCCGCTGATTATTTCAGGAGCCGCGCTCGCCCAGCAACAGTCTTCATCTTCCCAAATCGCGTTGCCGCCGAAATCTCCTCCCGCGCAACAGAAGAAACCGGCAGCCGCGGCGCAAGCCTCCCCCAAACCGAAGAGTGCGCCCGAGCCTGCCGAGCCCCAGGATACAACTCCTAATCCTGAGGCGGAGCTGCAAGCGGCCGTGCAACAAGCCGGCAACGATAACGCTGCGCTGATCCGCAATCTCGAATCCTACCTTGCCAAGTATCCAGATTCCCAGCGCCGTGCGGCGATCTACCGCGCTTTGATCCAATCCGAGATGCAACTTCAGAACCAGAAGCGAGCGCTCGATTACGCCGAGCAGCTCATCGCCATCCAGCCGGGTGACAGCCAGACGCTATTCCTGGCCGCCACGCTGCTTGAGAAAATGCCGGACGAGGCGAGCCAGGTCCGCGCGATTCAGTACGACACGCGCCTAATCGAACTCGTGGCAAAGGCCGACCCGGAATCCCGCTCCCCCCAAATGACCCTTGACGATTGGCAGGCAGGCCGCAATAAATTCTCCATGAATCTCTACGTGTTGCGCGGACGTATTCAGAGACACTTGCACAAGAACGATGAGGCCGTAAAAGATCTGAGTGAGAGTTTTCTCCTCTTGCCCACCGCCGAAGCGGCTCTGAATCTTGGGGAAATCGCCGAAGAGCAAAGGCATGCGGACGAAGCGGTTCGGCAATACGCAGTGGCTTTCCTACTGGCCGGGCAGGACCAGGATGAAAATACGGTAAACCGCGAATCGCTGCGACTCAAAATGGGGAACCTTTGGCGGCTCACGCACGATTCTGACGCGGGCCTGGGCGACATTTTGCTCACGTCCTACGACAAAGTCAGAAACGCGGCCAGGGCAGATAGACCGGAAGCCATCGCCTACAACAAGGGCCTGACGGACCCATTCCAATTCAGCTTGCGCCGCGTGGATGGACCTGCAGCCATGAAACTGGCCGATGCGCGAGGCAAAACCGTCATCCTCAACTTCTGGACTACGTGGTGTTCCTATTGCCAGACAATGGAACCACTACTCGCCGATGTGCGCAAGAAATTCAACGGCCGCGACGACGTTGTCTTTCTGGCGGTAAATGACGACGAAGAGGAAGGCCTTGTCGGTCCCTTCCTCCAGGCACAGAAAGTCCAGGGCACGTTGGTCTTTGCGGATGGCCTCGACCGTGTCTTCGGGATCGAATCGATTCCGACGATCATCGTCCTGGATCGTGCCGGAAAAATCACGTACCGCGCACGGGGGTTCGCCCTCGACAGCTTCGTCGAAGTTCTTTCTGATGCAATAACAAAGGCGTCGAATGGCCAAGGAAAATAGAGGACCCGATTCTCAGCAGTCTTTGGTTTGACCTGAAAATCTTAGATCTCCCAGAACTTTCCGGGAGAGTCGGCTTCACTCCTTGCCAGTCAGGGACTGCTGCAACGCCACATCCCGGGCAGCGATAATCGTGTTGACATGAATTCGGACGGTGTCCGCTACGCGCCTGGCGTAGCCGCCCGCCATGGTGGACGCCACGGGAATCCCGCGCTGCCGCGCATGTTCGAACACCAACCGGTCGCGTTTCTGCAGCCCCTCAATCGTCAAAGCCAGCCCGCCCAACTGGTCTTCGCGATAGGGGTCCGCCCCGCCCACGTAAAAGATTAGGTCCGGAGTCATTTTGTTGAGGGAATGAATCAGGCCCTCTTCGAGGGCGTCGAGATATTCTGTGTCTCGAGTGCCATCCTCAAGGCCTATATCTTCATTGGAGGGAGGCTTCGGCATGGGGTAATTGTTTTCCTGATGGATCGAGAGCGTAAAAACGCTCGCGTCATTCGCGAAAATGGCCGCCGTGCCGTTACCGTGATGCACGTCCGTGTCCACAACCATCGCCGTGCAGATAGCCCGTCCGGCCTGGAGAGTACGAATCGCGATAGCTACGTCATGAAGCATGCAAAACCCTTCGCCGTGTCCGGGATACGCGTGATGGAATCCGCCAGTTAGGTTTGCGGCAAATCCATCCTGGAGAGCCTGGCGCCCTGCCAAGATAGATCCACCCGCCGCCAGCCAGAAAGCCTGCACCGTTAACTCCGAGACCGGAATTTCGAGCTTCATCCGTTCGCTCAACGTGAGCGAATCGGTCTGCAGCTTTCGAACCCACGCCGGGGTGTGCACACGCAGAACGTCTTCGTCGGCAGCGGGCTCGGGCTCGAGGAAATCGTTTTCGTCGGCCACCCCTTCTTCCAGGAGCGTATCGTGAACCATCTTGAATTTTTGTGATGGGAAAACGTGCGGTCCGAGATCCAAATCGTAGCGAGGGTGATAAACGAGCTTGAACGGCAGCATGGGAAAACCTGATCGGGTGCGGGCTCTACTCTTGCGCTGAACGCCCCGGCCTGGCCGGGGCGTGGAGCCCGCCGTAAGGTTAACGGATCCAGCTCAATTTTCCCGGTCGAGGATGAAATCAGGGACGGTCAGCAGCGCGCGCCCGAAATCAGACTTCGCGTTTCCGTTCAGGCAGGCCTTGGCGCGCCGGGCGAAGTCGTGCGCAACGCTTCGCGTCCGGTCCAGAGAGCCAGACTCTTGCACCAGCGCCGTGATCTCCTCCGGCCGCACGCTTTCGAATCCCTTTTCCTCCAGAACGGTCTGGACCAGCCGCTGCCCTTCTGTCCCCGCGCTCTCCAGCGCATAGATCAGCGGCAATGTGACCTTGCCTTCCTTTAGGTCGCTCAATACAGGTTTGCCCAGTTGCTCGGGAGACGCCGTGAAATCCAAAAGGTCATCTACAAGCTGGAACGCGAGTCCCGCGAAATGTCCGTAGTCGGCCATGGCCTGCTCGCCAGCATCGTCCAGGTTCCCAAGTACGGCGCCGAGCCGTGCGCACCCCGCAAATAAACAGGCGGTCTTGCGTGCCGCCAACTCGACGGCGTCCTGTTCGGTCAAATCCATCCGCCCAAGCTTGGTCAACTGGACCAGTTCGCCTTCCACCATGTTCTGGGTGAGTTCGATCAGGACATCGAGGATCTTGAAGTTGCGTTCGGTGAGCGCCATTTGAAACGACTGCATATAAAGCCAGTCGCCCGCCAGGACGCTTCTGTGATTGCCCCATCGCGAATTCGCCGATGGGCGGCCTCGGCGCGTGTCCGCGCCATCAATGACGTCATCGTGGATCAGCGTCGCGCTGTGAATCAACTCGACGACGGCTCCTAGCCGCACGGCGCTGTCCCCACGGTATCCCGCGTAGCCCGCGGACAAAAGCAGCAGCGCGGGCCGCAGGCGCTTGCCGCCTCCGGCCAGCAGGTAACCTGAAATCTCCGCCACCGGTTCGATGGCAGAACCGTTCTGGAGCGTAAGTTCCTGCTCGACTTTGATCAGGTCCTCGCGAACCAGATCAAATATTTCCTTGGCCGTCAGAAGTGAGATGGCGCTCCTCCCGGAACTTTCATGTCATGCCCGATGGAATCGGCGAGGCCGAAAAACCTGCGAAAATTCTCCGCCGTTGCCCCGGCAACATCGTCGGCTGCCAAGTCTCTCACATTCGCGATGGTTCGCGCTACTTCCGCCACGTAGGCAGGCTCATTTCGCTTCCCTCGATGCGGCTGGGGAGCCAGAAACGGCGAATCCGTCTCGACCAGCAAACGCTCGAGCGGAATCTGCCGGGCCACATCGCGCAGGTTCTGCGCCTTCGGATAGGTCACATTCCCCGCAAATGACACGAGAAACCCCATTTCCATTCCGTGGCGCGCTTCCTCAATTGTTCCCGAAAAACAATGGAAAATTCCGCCCAGCGCCGAACTTCGCCAGGTCTCTTCGAGTATCCTGAGGCAGTCCGGCCAGGCCTCCCGGCAGTGGATGACGACAGGACTCTTCGCAGCACGCGCCTGTTCAAGCTGCCGGCGAAAGACGCGGGCTTGCACGTCCCGGGGCGAATGATCGTAATGATAGTCGAGTCCGATTTCACCCCAGGCGATGACGCGCGGATGCCGCACCAGTCGGTCGAGTTCCGCGTAATGCGCGTCG
>JBGPXQ010000123.1:0-7437 GCA_041492805.1 Terriglobia bacterium
AACTTGTTCGTCGGCGACCGCAGCGGCACGATTTTCAAGATCAGCCCCGACCGCGAGATTTTCGTGTTTGCGACTCTCGAGCCTTCCGTCGCGGCGTACCATCTTGCATTCAGCCCTACCGGCGAATTGTTCGTTACCGGACCCACAACGTCGAGCTTCGATCGCGTGTTTCGCATCAACCAGAAGGGCGAGATCAGCACATTTTTCCGTGGTCTGGGCAGGCCGCAGGGACTGGCGTTTGACCGCAAGGGAAATCTCTACGTCGCCGCATCGTACGTCGGCCGTCGCGGCATCGTGCGAATCGCTCCCGATGGCAGCGCCGAGCAAGTGCTCGGCGGAAGCGGCCTCGTGGGCATGGCGCTCTTGCCGGGGCATCGCGCCATTCTCGCCACCAGCGGCGCGCTCTTCAGTCTCGATTGGGACGTCGAGGGGCTGCCGCTGCCGCGCTAATCCAATGATAAAAGCTGAGATCATCGCGGTCGGCTCGGAACTTCTCACCCCGGATCGGGTCGACACCAATTCTCTTTTCCTCACCGCGCAGCTCAACCGGCTCGGCGTCGAAGTCACGCGCAAGACCGTGGTCGGCGACGAACTCCCCGCTCTGCGCGAAGCATTTGGCGGCGCGATGGAGCGCGTCGAGTTGGTCATTTCGAGCGGAGGCCTCGGTCCCACTGAGGATGACCGCACACGCGAGGCCGTGGCCGATCTGCTTGGGCGGAAGCTTGCGCGCGACCCCGCCGTTATGAGCAAGATCGAAGCGCGCTTCCGGCAGCTGGGACGCCCGATGTCCGAAGTCAACGCCCGGCAGGCTCTCGTGCCGGAGGGCGCGACCGTGCTCGAAAATGGACGCGGCACCGCGCCGGGGTTATGGCTTGAGGCGCGAGGGCACATCGTCGTCCTGCTCCCCGGTCCGCCTCATGAATTGAAAGCCATGTTCAGCGCGCAGGTTGAGCCGCGCATGGCTCGCCTCTCGACGGGTGTGCGTCTTCTGGCGCGCGAGCTGCGCGTGGCCGGGATGGGAGAGTCCGACGTCGATCAGCGCATCGCGCCAATCTATACACGCCATGACGACGTGCAAACAACGATCTTGACAGCGCCGGGTGAAATTCAGGTGCACCTGCGCACGTGGTCTGCCGACGCGACATCCGCCGGGCGGCTGCTTCAGCAGATTCAGGAAAGTATCGTGCTGGCTTTGGGCGAGGCGGTGTTCACCACCGCCGGAGAATCAATGGAAGAGGTCGTGGCCCGCGAGCTGACGCTGCATCACGCGACGATTGCTACAGCCGAAAGCTGCACCGGAGGCCTTCTTGCCGAGCGGCTCACGCGGATAGCCGGAAGTTCCGCCTATTTTTTGGGCGGCGTCGTCTCTTACAGCAACACTCTGAAATCCGCGTGGGTCGACGTCCCCGCGGAGATCATCGAATCGCGCGGCGCCGTCAGCGCCGAAGTCGCTATCGCCCTCGCTGACGGAATTCGCCGCCGCACTGGCGCGACGCTCGGCGTCGGGATCACGGGCGTGGCTGGTCCCACCGGCGGCACTCCGGAAAAACCTGTGGGTACCGTGCACGTCGCCATCGCCGACGCAGATGGCAGCAAGGAGCGCAGCGTGCGCTATCCCGGCGAACGCGATCGCATCCGCTGGCAGGCGTCGCAGACGGCGCTCGACCTGGTGCGGCGATATTTTCTCTACGCGGCGCAACCCAAACTAGGCGCGAAGGGCTGATCTCGTGCGGGTTTTCGTCGCTCTGAATATCCCCGAAGATGTGCGCGCGGCAATCGGTGCGCTCATCGCGAAGATGCGTCCCGCCTGTCAGAATATTCTGGCGGGCTCCAAGCGGAGCCCGCGCCCGGTCGCGCGATGGGCGCGAATCGAAAGCGCGCACATCACGCTGAAATTCATTGGCGAAGTTCCCTCGGAAACAATCGATCCGATCAAGGCGGCTCTGGCGCGAATCCGCTTGCCCGATCCTGTCGAAATGAAATTTCGTAACGTGGGATTTTTTCCGAACGAGCGCCGGCCACGCGTGTTCTGGGCCGGAATCGAAGCGGGCGCGGAATTGGGCGCGCTCGCCGCAGCCGTGGAGACGTTTCTTGAGCCGCTTGGCATCGCGCGCGAGCGGCGGGCTTTCTCACCCCACCTGACCCTTGCGCGGTTCGAGTCCCCGCGCGGGACGCGTGCGGACTCCACTCTTGCGCTGAAGGCTTCAAGTGAAGCGTGGAGCCCGCCAGAATACTTGGATAGCTTGCGTGAAGCCATCTCTGGTGCCGGCCCTCTCGAATTCGGCGGCACTACCGCAAAAGAATTCCACCTGTATCAAAGCATACTGAAACCCTCCGGGGCGGAATATACTCGGCTGGCAACATACCGTTTCGCGGAGGGTGAACCGCTGTGAATCAAGCGATGCCAGTCAGTGTCTCGATGTTGTGGCTGCTGGTCCTCTCGGCGTATCTGCTCGGCTCGATTCCGTTCGGCTACTTGCTCGTACGTGCCCGGAGCGGCGGGGACGTTCGAGCCATGGGGAGTGGAAACATTGGCGCAACAAATGTTGCGCGCACGGCGGGCTGGTCCATTGGCATAGCGACGCTGGTTCTTGACGCAGCGAAAGGTTTTTTCGCCGTGTGGCTGATAGGACTTTTCTCGGATGGCAACATCCGGTTCATGATGTATGCGGGACTCGCAGCAATTTTGGGCCACGTCTTTCCGGTATGGCTGAAATTTTCGGGCGGCAAAGGCGTAGCCACTGCGCTTGGCGTATTTCTCATGATCTCCTGGCCTGCTGTCGCGGCGGTCGTGGCCATCTTCGCGACCGTTGTTATTTTCTGGCGGTACGTTTCGCTCGCGTCGGTTTCCGCAGCGGCGGCTTTGCCGCTGCTCGTCTACGTGCTCTACGCGCCCGGGCACGCGCCGCCGGTTACGGTCTCGACGGGCACGTTGCTGGCGGCTATTCTGGTTATCGTGAAGCACCGCGAAAATATCGAGCGGCTTATGGCCGGAACGGAACCGCACTTCGAGTTGGGGCGGAAGAATTCGTGAAGAAAATTGCGATCATCGGCGGCGGAAGCTGGGGCACGGCGCTGGCCATTGTGCTGGCGCGTTCTTCGCGCCCTCACCGGCTGGCCCTGTGGGCGCACAGTGCCGACGTGGTGGAGTTGCTGCGCACGAAGCGCGTCAACGAAATCTACCTGCCCGGATTCGAATTGCCCATAGAGGTTGACGTGACCGGCGCTCTTCCGGAAGCGATCGCAGACGCGGAGATTGTGCTGGGCGTGATGCCATCGGCGCACGCACGCGCAGTGTATCGCGCGATGCGGCCTCATCTAGATTCCCGCGCGGTGTTCGTCAGCGCGACCAAGGGCCTCGAGCCTGCGACGCACGCACGCATCAGCGAAGTCATTGCCGATGAGATCGGGTGCGGGCTCCGCTTGGAGCCCGCCAAGATACTTGACCAGAATCCGCCACCGCGCATCGCCGTGCTCTCCGGTCCGAGCTTTGCCCTCGAAGTCGCGCGGGGCGACCCCACGGCGGTCGTTCTTGCATCGGCGGACGCGTCGCTCGCAGCCGAGTTGCAGGAGGAATTCTCCGGCCCGACGTTCCGGCTTTACACGAACGACGACGTGATCGGCACGGAGATCGCCGGTGCGGTGAAAAACGTGATCGCCATCGCGGCGGGCGCGTGCATAGGTCTGGGCCTCGGAAGCAACACGACCGCGGCACTGGTGACGCGCGGCCTGGCGGAAATGACGCGGCTGGCCGTGGCATTGGGCGGGCGTCGCGACACGCTCGCGGGCCTGGCTGGTGTGGGCGACTTGATACTAACTTCGACCGGAGCGCTCAGCCGCAACCGTTCCGTCGGCATCGAGCTGGGCAAGGGCCGCGAACTCAAAGAAATCCTCGGCGCGACCCGCATGGTGGCTGAAGGTGTCGGAAGCACAGCGGCGGCGCTCGAACTGGCCCGGCGCACAGGAGTCGAAATGCCCATCACCGAACAGGTGCACTCGGTATTAGCCGCAGGTCGCGCGACGCAGGACGCCATCCGCGAGCTGATGGAGCGGCGCCTGACGCAGGAATAGTCTGTAAGTCATGTTTTTACAGTAGCATGACACTTATCTCCGGTTTCTGGAGTCTGGATGCCGGACCTGGGCCAACCGAAGGGTGCCGAGCCCCGACAAAAGGCGTTGACTCTCGTCCCCAGCTAGCCAGACAAGTGCGCCTCGTCCCACCGCCCCCGTAGCTAATCCGCATCAGATTGGGTTTCTACCCTTCTGCTGCTGCGATCCGGAACGTAGAATTAGGGGTGGGACCAGCCCGACCTTGAACCTCGATCGCCTCAAGTCGCTATTCTTGCGCCGTCCGCGCATCCTCTGGATTGTGCTGGGTGCGATGTTGCTGGTCAGCGTGCTGCCCCTGGCGCTCTATCACCGGCAGGTGCTTCAGCTCAGTCAGGGGAAATTGACCGACACCGAAAGTGTGCAGCAGACCGAGGTGACACGGTCGGTCGGGGAAGAAATTCAACTATTCGACACCAACCTTTACCAGCAACTGATCAGCGAGCGGCAGATTCTGGCGCTTACGGATTTGGTAGACAAGGTGGATGAGGTTCAGCGGGCCCCACAATTGACCCGCGTGCTGGAAAATTTTGTCGCAAGCAATCCCAACATTCTGTACCTGACCGCGGTGGGCAAGAACGCCCGGGGTAACGGCGCTGGCAACTTCCAGGCGGACCAGGACCCGTTTGTCAGCAAGGCGTTGCAACGCGCGTTCACCACGTGCATGCAATCGCTGGTGTTCCGCAGCGATCCGCTGGCAATCGGTCCCGAAAACAGGCCCGCGTTCGTCATGGCCGTGCCGCTGCAAGTGAACGATCAATTTTCCGGGATGCTCGCAGCAGTCGTATCGCTGGACGGAATTTTGCGGCGGCTTCAGGAAACCAGCGTGCGCGGCCGCGCGGTGTTCGTCGTAGATCATAGCGGACATATCGTGGCCCATCCGGACACGCGGCAGTTCGTGCCCGGCGCGGATGCACGTCCGAGTTCGGCCGTGGTTTCACAATTCATCGGACTCCCGAAGGGTCTGCGCACGACCGAGACGTTGCGCCGGTTTGTAACGCAGGATAACGGCCATCAGGAGGAAATGGTCGGGACATACAGCACCATCCCGGATTTGAACTGGGCCGTGATCGCGCAGCGCAGTCTGAACAAAGCCCGCGAAGATGCGGGCGTCACGGAGTTGAACGCCCAGGCGCTCAAATTTGTGCTCGTGGTTACATTCGCCGCGCTGATTCTCGGCTACCTGTTTGCCGTTGGCATCAGCACGCCGATCCGGGCTCTGGCGGCCTCGACGCGCGCCATCAGCCGCGGTGAATTCCACCAGCGCACGCTGGTCCAGGGCGCCGCGGAAATCAGCGAGCTGGCCGAAACATTCAACAGCATGGCCGGCGACATCGAAGAATTCGTCGAGCAGTTGAAGCAGGCAGCGGCGGAGAACCGCGAGCTCTTCCTTGGCTCAATCCGAATGCTTGCCGCTGCGATCGACGAAAAGGACCCATACACGCGCGGCCATTCAGGACGCGTGGCGAAGTATTCCGTGATCGTCGGCCAGCATCTTGGGCTCCCGGCGGCGGATCTGGACAACCTTCGTATCTCCGCGCTTCTCCACGACGTCGGTAAGATCGGCGTGGACGATCGCGTCCTGAAAAAGCCAGGCGCATTGACGCCGGAAGAATTTGATTTGATGAAGCAACATCCATCAAAAGGCGCGAATATCATGCGTCCCGTCGCGCAATTGAAGGAAATGTTGCCGGGCATCGAATTGCATCACGAACACGTGGACGGCGGCGGCTATCCTCACGGCCTGCGTGGCGATGAGATTCCCATGATGGCACGCATCATTGCCGTGGCCGATACGCTCGATGCCATGACGACGAACCGGCCCTACCAGTCGGGGATGGATATCGAGTTCGCGATGAATAGGATTCTCTCCCTTGCGGGGACGAAATTCGATCCAGCCGTCGTAGATGCACTCGCCCGCGCCGTACGCGCTGGCAAGATCCGCCTGACCGCAGTTCTCGTCGAGGTCTGAAGGATTTACGTCCCTCCCATTTTCGTAGTGTGTCCGCAGACTAGGGCCAGAACGTTGCGATGATAATTATTCCTGCGTGCCATGGAAATCGTTTCTGAATGAAGCTCGGCCTCGGGCACGAGATTCACCTGACGATCAGGAATCCGGATTACAACCAGTTTGAAGGGGGCGACGAGCTTCTTGAATCGTCTTGGGAGAGATCTGGAGGGGTACAATCTGATAACGCGAATGATTGAAATGCTGCCATGGTGGCTGTGCGGGCGGCAACTGTCGTATTCCCGACGCCGAGCAGCCGCACAGCGATACCGTACTCGCCGTTTGGCAACTGGTCGACTCGTACGACTTCACCTAAGTATTCCAGGTTGAAACAACCGAATGCGGGTATGACGTACAACTGCTTTCCCGGGCGGTAGGACTCTCTCTCGGTCGTGAAGTAAAATCCCCCTCGGCTGAAATCTTGCATAGTCCGCACTTCCTCGAATCTCTCGCTGTGCGGGTCGGCTGGCTGCACGTAAACGGGGCGGGCGGCTCGAGTACGAGCGTCTCGGCGCCGGTCCGTGTCGTCTGCAGGTACAGCGTCTTCTTTCAGTGAAAATATTCTTTGCTCTAGCTCATTCATCAATGAACTCACCGGATGTTCGTCGCTCAGTGATCCTCGGTCTTAATGACTGTCTATATCGCCGCCACTTGGCGGGCCCTCTCAGGACATTCCCACCGTCCGTTGGCCCGTGAACCAACGTACCGTTAACCAAAGACCTCGTCCATAGGACGCCCGTACTAAGCGGATTGCCCCTTTAGTTTTGTGGGTAATGCGTTTCTTTCCGGGCAAAGGCTGGCTGGTCATCTTCAGGGAATTAAGCCACTACCGAATCTGTCTGACCTTGACACAAATAGTTGCTTGTCCTATCGTCCTGCGCGAAGACAGACTCGAAACCGGAGCCACTCAGAGTCTTGCGTTCTTGGTTTCCAAGGAGCGAACGCATCGATGCAGACACGGAAGCGCAAGTTATTGCTGGCTGCGCTCTTCGCGGTGTTCATTTTCAGCGGGTCTCCCGAGGCAGCGCCTCGACTGCATGCGGCAACCTCAGGCGCGGCGCCGTCTGATAAGCGAAAACCCGGCCTGTACTGGACGCTTGAAACCGACAAGGGAAAAATTGCGTGCAAGCTGTACGAGACGGAGGCGCCGGTCACCGTACACACCATGGTGGGCCTGGCCATCGGGAAACTTTCCTACGTGCACCCGGAAACAAAGCAGGTTATGCGCAAGAAGTTTTTTGATGGCCTCACGTTTCACCGTGTGATTCCGAACGTCATGATTCAGGGCGGCGATCTCCTGGGTACCGGCGTGGGACAACCGG
>JBGPXQ010000214.1:0-4785 GCA_041492805.1 Terriglobia bacterium
CAGCAGCCTACCCGAGGGTCATAGCGAGCTGGGCCAGCTCTCCCCTCCTATTTGGCCTTGCACCACGCGGGGTTTGCCGTGCCGTCCCGATTGCTCGGGACGCGGTGGGCTCTTACCCCACCGTTTCACCCTTACCTTGCGCTCTCGCCCGCTTCAGCCCACTCACGTGGGCCATCGTCAGACCTGCTGAAGGTTTTCCTCCAGCCGGCCACCGAGGCGAATTGCACCGGCGGTTTATTTTCTGTGGCACTTTCCGTGGCCGAATCCGCCCGGCTCGTTTGCGCGTGCCGTGCAAAGATCCAGTCCCCTGGCGTTACCAGGCGCGTTGCCCTTTAGTCTGAGGCGCCTTGCGCCGAAGATTTTAGTCCGAGGCGTTTGACGCTGGCGACTACGGTGTCCGGACTTTCCTCCCGGCTCGCCTTCTTGCGAAGGCCAGCCCAGCGATCACCCGGCCTGCCCGCCAGCTCCATTATAGCTTTCAATCGCGATCCTGGCTATGAATACGGATCGTTCTGTATCCAGACGCTCGAGATGCTAGATCATGCGGCCTAGAAGAGTGAGCGCTGCGGAGTACGTTTCAGAGTTGCGTTCGAATTGCGCTTGCCAGGTTTCTTCCCCGGCTTTTCCGACGCCGGAGCGGTCAGCTTTCCTTCCAGCAATTTCTCGAAATCATCTTCATTCAAGATGGTGACGCCGAGAGATCGCGCCTTGTCATGTTTTGAGCCGGGGTCAGCGCCGACCACGACATAATCGGTCAGCTTGCTCACTGATCCCGACACTTTACCGCCGTGGCGCATCACTTCAGCGCCAGCATCGTCGCGCGAGCGGCGCACCAATGCTCCCGTGAAGACGAATGACTTCCCCGCGAGGCGCGCGTCGTCCGGCGCCTGGCGTTTCTCCGTCATTTTCAATCCTTCGTCCCGAAGGCGCTTGATCAGCTTTTGATTTGCCGGCTCGGAGAAAAAATCAGCGATGCTCTGCGCGACTTTGGGGCCGACTTCCGGAACTTCTACGAGTTCTTCCACGCTGGCTGCCGCAAGCTTCGGGAGCGAAGCGAAATCATCGGCGAGCAACTGTCCGGTGCGCTCGCCGACAAAGCGCATTCCGAGCGCGTAGATCAGCCGCGCGAGACTGTTGCTCTTGCTTGCCTTGATTTCATCGAGCAGGTTTTGCGCCGATTTTTCAGCCATGCGTTCGAGCGCGGCTACATCTTCCAGCTTCAATTCATATAAATCCGCAAAATCCTTGACGAGGCCCTTATCCACGAGCTGATCGACAATTTTTTCACCGAGGCCGTCTATGTTCATGGCGTGCCGGCCTGCGAAGTGCAACAACGACTCTTTGCGCTTGGCCGGGCAACTCGCATTGACGCAGCGGTAGGCGACTTCTTCAGGATCTTTGTGAATCTTGCTGTTGCATTCCGGGCACCGTTCGGGGACGACGATCTCGCGCCGGGGCTTCCCTTCCTTGACGACCTTCACGACGTGCGGGATGACTTCTCCGGCGCGCTCAACAATCACTGTATCGCCGATGCGCAACCCCAGCCGCTCGATCTCGTCCATGTTGTGCAGCGTCGAACGGCTGACCGTGACGCCGCCGACTTCGACGGGTGCGAGCACGGCAACTGGCGTGAGCGTGCCCGTGCGGCCAACCTGAAAAATGACATCGTTCACGACGGTCGTTTCCTGCCGCGCCGGGTACTTGTACGCGACAGCCCACCGCGGCGCTTTCGCCGTGAAGCCCAATTCCTGCTGCTGCGCGATTGCGTTGACCTTGATCACGATGCCGTCGATTTCATACGGCAGCTTCTTGCGTTTCGCTTCCCACACATCGATGACTTTTTTCACTTCATCAAGCGAGCGGCACAGCCGCCAGTCAGGCGAAACCTTGAAATGAAGTTTGCGCAATGATTCGAGGGTCTCCGAATGGAGACGCGTGGGCACTCGCCCGCCAACCAGGAGTAAGTACGCATAGAAGTCGAGCCGCCGCTCCCGCGTAATCTCCGGATCGAGAACACGCACGGAGCCAGCCGCCGCGCTGCGGGGATTCGAAAATCGCTTCCCTCCCTGCTCTTCCTGCTTCTGGTTCAAGTCTTCGAAGGCGCGCAGCGGCATGATGATCTCTCCACGCACTTCGAAGTCTGGAGGCATGCGCAGCTTCTTCAGTTCAGCCGCATCGACGCGAAGCGGGATCGAGCGGATCGCGCGCACATTTCCGGTGACGTCTTCGCCGGTCGTGCCGTCGCCGCGCGTCACGCCGCGCGTGAACACTCCTCCCTCATACACGAGTGAAATGCTCAATCCATCGAATTTGTGTTCGGTGACGTAGTCGATGCGGTCGCGCCCCGCGAGTTCCCGGACACGCCGGTCAAATTCTTCCAACTCTTCGAACGAATACGTGTTGTCGAGACTCATCATCGCCGGGGAGTGTTGGCGCGTTTCGACTCCCTTGCGCGGCGCCCCGCCAACGCGCTGCGTCGGAGAATCCGGGGAAATAAGTTCGGGATGAGCGGCTTCGAGCCGTTGGAGCTCCTCCATCATCCGGTCAAACTTGACGTCGGAGATTTCCGGCTCATCCAGCACGTAGTAGAGGTACTCGTGGCGCCGGAGGTCGCGGCGCAACTTTTCGATCTGTTTGGCAGTCTGAGTGCTCTTTACCATGCGGCCTCGGAGAACCGAGCAAGACAGATGTTTAGTATACAATGCGTGTCCCAGCCTCGAAACTGGTTGTCCAGGCGAATCGCGCCTCTGGCACACTCATTGACGCGAATATGACTTCAAAACTAGCGCATTTGGCTACTGATAATGGAGCGGACCACGTGTCTTCGGAAGTTCGCGATGCCGTGTTGATCGTCAATCCCACTGCGGGAAGGGGCCGCCGAGCGCCACACCTCGACGAGGCGCGGCGCATCTTCCGCGATGCTGGAATCGAGACGGAACTGCAAGAAACGACCTCCCCCGGCGAAGCAACTGCGCTGGCGCGTCGCGCCGTTGGACAATCGCGGCAGCTTGTCATCGTCTGCGGCGGCGACGGCACGGTGAACGAGGCCGTGAACGGGCTCGCCTGCAGCCAAGTTCCGCTGGCGGTGCTGCCGGCTGGAACTGCCAACGTCCTTGCGAAAGAGTTATCGCTTCCGTGGAATCTGCCTCGCGCCGCCGAATGCATCACACGGGCGCATTTTCGCCGCATCGCGCTGGGTCTCGCTATTCCGGAAAAATCGAGCGGCGAACCTCGCTATTTCCTGAGTCTCGCAGGTGCGGGGCCCGACGGAGCCCTGGTTTCCGCAGTGCGTCCCGAGGTCAAGCTTCGCGCGGGAATCTTGGCGTACTGGCAAGAAGGCTTTCGCCAATTGACGCGCTACGACTTCCCGCGTTTCCGAGTGACGATGGCCGATCACGCGATCGACGCCACGCTCGTGATCGTAGGACGCACGAAGCACTATGGCGGGCCGTTCAAGATCACCACTGAAGCGGACCTGATGCAGTCCGAATTCGAGGTTGCCTTCGTGACGACGCGAAGCGCTTGGCGCTACCTTTCCTACCTGCCGACCATCTGGGCGGGGCAGTTGCGGCAAACCCCGGACGTTCACTTCCGCAAGGCCACTCGGCTCCATTGCGTCGCCATCGATTCCTCGCCTGTGCTGATTCAAGTCGATGGAGAGCCTGCCGGCAATCTGCCGGCCGAATTCCGCATTGTGCCCAACGCCCTGACGCTGGCCATGCCTGATCAGGTGTAGTATTTCTCGCGGCGCGCGAATGCGCGACACACTGTACCCGCCAAATCGACGAGGCACATTTCCTCTCTATGGAACCCGTGACCCACGCGCTCACTTCCATCGCCCTCGGACGCGCCGGGCTGAACAAAGTAACGCGGATGGCGACCCCGATGCTGCTCGTCTCTGGACTGGTGGCCGACGTAGATTGTGTCACCCGATTGGGGGGCGCAAGCGCATTCCTGCACGGTCACCGCACGGCAACGCATTCGCTGGTTGGAACCGCGGTTCTCATTACAGCAGTCACCACGGCTTTTTGGCTGGCCGGGCGCAAGTATACGAAGCTCGCCGTCGGAATTTTCCCTGCGCTGCTTATTTGCAGTGTCGGGGCTGGGACTCACCTGTTTCTGGATTTGCTTAACGGTTACGGCGTGAAAATAATGTGGCCGTTCGGTGCGAAGTGGTACGGGTGGGACCTGGCGGACTCCGTGGACGCGTGGATGATTGTTTTCTTGCTGGCGGGATTGTTGCTTCCGGAGCTGTTCCGCTTGGTATTAGAAGAAATCGGATCGAAACCCAAGAAACGCGGAAGACAACGGGGCGCGATCGTAGGATTGAGCCTTGTGGCGTTGTTTATCGCGGGGCGCGCTGTGGCGCACGAACGGGCCGTAGCGTTGCTCGATTCGCGAGAATACCGCAGTCAGGTGCCGCTTGAGGTAGCAGCCTTCCCGCGACCCTCCACGCCGCTAATCTGGTCGGGCGTGGGTGAAACGGACAACGCACTGGTCAACGTGGACGTGCCGCTCGGACCCGGCTCCGTCTTCGACCCGGACCTCGCGGACGTGCACTTCAAGCCGGAACAGTCGCTCGCGCTCAAGAATGCCGTGAACAGCGCAACAGCCATCGATTTTCTGAGTTACGCGCGATTTCCGCTCGCTAACGTGGAGCCCGAGGGCGACGGTTATCAGGTTCGCCTGCGTGACATGCGCTTCGCGTCCGAATTACCCGGCCGGCGCGGCATCATCGCTGTTATTCATTTGAACGCGCAAAGCCTAGTCATCGACGCGCACCTC
>JBGPXQ010000131.1:0-7140 GCA_041492805.1 Terriglobia bacterium
CGCCAAAAATGAGAACATGCCCAACGAAAACATTGAGCGCGCTCTGGCGCGCGGCACCGGGCAGCTCGAGGGTGAGCAATACGAGGAAGTGAACTTCGAGGGCTACGGTCCCGGCGGCGTGGGCATGATCGTTCAGGTCGTGACCACCAACCGCAACCGCATCGTCAGCGAGCTCCGGCATCTGATGAACAAGCACGGCGGTAATATGGCCGAGAACGGCGCGGTCGGATGGATGTTCCATCGCAAGGGCGACATCCTCGTATCCAAGGAGCAGGCCAACGAAGATAAGATGCTCTCCATTGTCCTCGATGCTGGCGCCGAGGATTTGCGCGACGATGGCACATCCTGGGAAGTGCTGACCCCACCCGAAAGTTTTGACGTCGTCCGCGAAGCACTGACCAAGGCTGGCATCACGCCTGAATCTGCCGAAGTGGGCTGGGTACCGCAAAACTACGTGAAGCTTACCGGCACCCAAGCGGCGCAGATGCTGCGGCTGGTCGAAGCGCTCGAAGAGCATGATGACGTCCAACGCGTCTCCGCAAACTTCGACATCGATGAGAAAGAAATCCAGGCGGTCATGGCCGCGGAATAATGCAGCCTCCGCAGGATCCTGACTGATTCCAAACGTCCCGGCCTTGCCGGGGCGTTTTCGTTTTGCGGGTAGCGTATTCACGAGCAGGCTTGCGACTCCGGACCTGCCACGCACGCGGCGACGAAAAAGATGTGGCTGCGCGCGGTGCCCCGCCGTACACTCAGTGCCGTGCCGCAATCCTCCCGAACCAACGGCGACTTCTTCCGCGTGCTCGGCGTCGATCCCGCCGCCGCAGGAGCCACCGGCTATGGCGTGATCGAAAGTGACGGGCGCCGCTGCCGGATGCTTCGCTTCGGCGCGCTGCGCGCCACGCGCAAGGGCCCCGAGCATTTTCCCGAGCGGCTCCGCGAAATTCACGCGATGCTTGCCGATCTGATCGAGGAATTCGAGCCGCATGGTGTTGCTGTCGAATCCGTGTTCACGGCTCTGAACATGAAGACGGCGCTCAGGCTTGCCGAAGTGCGCGGCGTGATTCTGCTGGCCGCAGCCCAGCGCAACGTTCCCGTGCACAGCTATTCGCCCCGCGAAGTAAAGGCCTGCGTTGCCGGCTATGGCCACGCGGGGAAAGAGCAGATGCAGCTAATGGTGCGCGCCCTGCTGGACATGAGCGAAACGCCCGAACCCGCCGACGCCGCCGACGCGCTGGCCGTTGCGCTCTGCCATATCCAGGCCGCTCAATTTCGCGCACGGCTCAACGCAGGGGCCGCACGCGTTATCGCCGCGGGCCATGGTGCAGAAACCGCTTCGCGCGGCGCGCACAGCCGCACCCCAGTTTCGCGCATCTCACTCTTGCGATGACACACCGCCATTTCAAAGCCAGGCTCCTGCTTTTTCTTTTGGCCGCGCTCATCCTCGTCCCGGCTGGCCAGACGGTTCCCGGCAAAGCGACCATCACCTACCGCCGCGTGTTCAAAGGCAGTTCGCCGGAATTTATTGAGATCAAGATCGGAGAACAGGAGAAAGCGACGTTCGAGATTCGCCAACTGGAAGAAGACCCCGATGCAGAGCCGTTTGAAGTCGGCCTGGCCGTGCGTCAGAAAATTTTCGAACTATCCGCTGATCTGAAAAATTTCGCAATCGCAGACCTGGACATCCAGAAGCGCATAGCCAACCTCGGTCAGAAGACGTTTCGCTACGAGCGCGATGCGGAAGTGCACGAAACCACCTTCAACTACACGCTGAACGCCTCGGCCAACCAGCTCATGCAAATTTTTGAAGGCTTGGCACGGCAACAGGGCGACCTCGTCCTGCTTGAGCGACGCGTGAAATATGACCGCCTTGGGGTCAACGATGCCTTGCGTCAATTCGAGTCGGACATGGACCACAGACTTCTTCCTGAACCCGAGCGCCTCTTGCCTGTGCTCGACCAGATCGGCGCAGATTCGCACTTCATGGAGATCTCGCGATCCCGCGCCCGGGCGCTCGCCGAGCGTATCCGCACCTCGCGCGACCACTGACCAGGGCAGCGCTGACGCTCCAGGCGATATTCCAGCGATTCTCTTGACGCCTTTCCGCGTTAGAGAGAGCATGGCTTAAGGGATATGGAGACGCAGGCTCGGATCCCGGCATCTAATCAATAGATGGGGATCACCCCGAGAGGGGGCCATGATGAAGTGTCTTTGGCTTGTCCGTGTGGGTCTGCTGACCGCGTCTAGCCTCGGTTTTTTCTTTGCTTCCGTTGTACAGGCTCAGAATTCCGACTATTCGAGGGTGGTTCGTCTAAGCCGGGCGGAAGGGCAAGTGCTCGTCTCGCATCCTGGCACCGATACATGGGAAGAAGCCCTGGCGAATCTTCCCTTGCAGGAGGGGGATACCCTCGCGACCCAGAGCGGCCTCGCCGAAATAGAGTTCGAAAACGGCGCCATGGCGTATTTGGCCGAGAATTCCGTTCTTCAATTCACGCAACTGACATTCTCCGGCGGCGGCCTCGTTACGCAGCTCAGTCTGACGCAAGGCGCCGGAAACTTTTATGCCAACCTCACAAGACTGGACTCGTTCCGTGTGCGCACATCGACCTTCAATGTCGCGATCGCGGAGCGCGCCGAGGTTCGCGTCGACGCATTCCGCGATAGCGCGTCGGTGCAAGTCTTGCTCGGCAATGTTTCCGTCAGCACCAGTGCGGGCTCGACCAACCTCGAGAAAGGGCAGAGCGTCACGATCCACGAAGGAGATCTCCGAAATCCAGACGTCGCGCGCCTCCCGATTCCGGACAGCTTCGATCGATGGGTCAGCACACAGACCGAGACGATCCAGTCCGGCACGACGAATGCGCTGAGTTACATCAGCTCTCCGAATTACTACGGTCTTTCGGACCTTTCGACCTACGGCATATGGGTCAATTCTCCCGGATTTGGATTCTCCTGGCGTCCCTTCGGCGCAGGTTTGAGCTGGACACCCTACGTAAACGGGGTATGGAGACTCGATCCGCGCCTCGGATGGATCTGGGTGAGCAACGAACCCTGGGGCTGGATGCCGTATCACTTCGGATGCTGGTTGCTGTCTCCAACTCTGGGATGGGTCTGGATTCCTGGAGGTGCATCCGGGCTTCGTCACTGGCAACCGGCGCGCGTCCACTGGGTGCACGCTGGCAATCAGGTCGGCTGGGTGGCGATGAGCCCGAAAGATCGTGACGGCGCACCAGCGAATCTGGAACATGGCGTGATTACCAGGCGTGGTGCATCCCCGCGCGCCGGGAGAGAGGAAAATCAGATTGTCGCGGGGAATGAACTCCAAAGCGTTACGCCGCTGAAACAACCCCCGGCGGATTTTGCTGCACGCCCCGCGCCGCGTACGCCGCGTGCCGGATTCACGTCTGCGATTCGGACTGTCCCGCAACGATCGGAAAGCGGCGATACGATTGTTTTCGATCGTAAGACGAACACATTCATTAATGGCAATAGGGACAGTGGCCCTTCGGCAACTTTGGGACTTATGCCTCAATCCAACGCGCGAACTGAGAATCCACGGGTGATGATCGCGCCGCCCGTTCCGATGGACTCTCAAGTTCGTCGCGTTTTTCTCCCGCCGGCAGGGCCTGCGCCGCCGTCGAGGATGTTGATGAATCGTGTGGATCCTGCCGCGAAAGCGGCTGTTGTACCGCCGGCTGCGCGGCTGGTGAGTCCACCCTCACCGCAGCCACCGCGTGCAACGCCCCAACTCGGTTCCATAATGCGCCCCGCTGCGCCAACGCCGGAACCTGCCCGGCCCGCTGCCAGGCCTATGACGCCGCGGCACTGAATTTCGAGCGGTACTTTGCGCCGGAACTCAAGAAATGATTATGCCGGCATAGCCGACGACTTCCTGAAGATCTCCGTTAACCTCACCTGAGGTCGCATAGCGCACCAGTTCGGCGCGCGTGGCGCCTATTTGACGCACGGCAGTCAACATCGCCACGGCCGCGCCATATCCGCACATGGAAATTTCCGCGTTCCGAACAGTGTCGAAAAGTCCGCGGGGTTCGAGGGCGAGGACGCGATCAATCGCCTTGCGGTCTTTCACACGAGTGACGGCGTCGGACTCGTAGTGATTCATGTCCGAACTCGCGATCAGGAGAATCGGCTCATGTTCGGAGCTGATGACGCCAGCAATCGCGTGGCCCAGCGCTTCGAGTTCCGTGTACTGCACCGAGCCAATCACAATTGGCACAAACGCAAACGATGGCGCAAGCCGCTGCAAGAACGGCAACTGGACTTCCAGAGAGTGCTCGCCACTGTGCGCGACAGCGTCTTCTTGAAGCAAAGGACAAGCGCGCGCAATTTTTTCGGCGAGATGATGATCGATTGGCGCCAGTCCAAGGGGCGTCTGCCAGGCGCCATCAGAGAGAATCGCGAACGGGGCGCCGCGCGGAAAATGCCGCGGGCCGAGCAGAATCACCCGGGCAGGAATTTCCACGCGGCTGTACACCGCTCCGGCTACATTGCCTGAATACTTGTACCCGGCGTGTGGCACCAGGCACGCCTGCGCGGAAATTTTCTCTGCCTGGGGGCGAACGGCGAGAAATTGATCCAATTCTTCGTTCAGTCGGGCGGGCTCATTGGGATAGAAGCGGCCGGCGACAGCAGGTTGGCGAATCATGATGAGCCTCTGGGGCTCAGAGAGGTTTGGAAGGCTTGCCTTTGATTTTCAGCGCGACATCGGTACCAGGCTGATATTCGATTAAAATCTTGTCCCCGTATTCGTAGCCGCCCTGGTCGAGCAGCTTCTGCATCTGGTCGCGGATCTGATCTGAATAAATAAACGTATGGATTTCGCGCTCGTTGACGAGGCTTCGCACCTGGATGGCAGTGCTCATCATGTGGAGGACTTCGAAGCGAGTCTTCTGCGGTTTCACTTCCTGCGTGTGCACAGACTTGGCCTTGATCACCGGCGACGTGGTCACCTGGGCGCGCGCCGGCGCCGTTACGGCGCATGCGGCACCCACAGCCACGAGCAAAAGCGAAAATCTCTTATTGTTCGTCATCGAATGAAATTTTCAGCGACTTCAGAAAACGGAGATCCTGCGGCGTCATCTCAAGCTTCGCCGATTGGCGCCCTTCCGCAAGGATTTCCTGGTCAACCTGAATATGCAACGACTCGAGAAACCGCCGGTCGTTTGGAGTGATTTTCGTGTCGCCGGCGTCGCGGCGTGCCAGGCCGATCGTCGCGTCAAGTTTCAATACGATTTCGAATCCAGCCGCTCGCACTTCCGATATTGCGTCTGTAATACGCGCGGACTCCGACACCGTATCGTTAATGGCATGTCCGAGCTCGCGCAGCAGTTGTTTAAGATTATCGTCCAGTTGCACGACGCCTCCCTTCAGAAACCTCTCCCTTTCTAAATTGTAGGTCGCAGGAGGCTCGGATACAAGTCCCAGTCGGTCCGTATGCGTGTCCAATCCGCACACTCCTTCCGTACAGGCTGAAGCTAACGCTGTTTTGTACTAGAATTCCGGTGTGGCGACGCAACCCATAGGCATCTTTGCCGCTGCGCGGCAATTCTTTCGCGTCCTCTGGCGCGCTGCGCGGGAGCTTTTTCATGAAGTCACGGGCACGCTGTTCTTTCTGATCGCCGTGTCCGCGATCCAGTCCGCTTGGCGCGCGTGGCACCGCGGGGCAGGCCAGTGGCTCGTGGGTGTGAGCGCAGGGTACGCGTTGTTGATGATTTTCTTTGGCGTGATGTCGTTCCGCGACTCCCGGCGTGTGCGATGAATTCATCCTCCAGCAAACCGGCCGCGCCAGGTGAACGCAAACAGCGCTTCGCCACGCTTGGCGGTATTCCGGTCAAGGCTGTTTACACACAGGAAGATCTCGCGGGTCCAGACCCCGAAGCGTCTATCGGCTTCCCCGGTGAATATCCCTACACGCGCGGGATTTATCCCACGATGTATCGCGGGCGTCGCTGGACCATGCGGCAGTACGCCGGCTTCGGAACAGCGGCGCAATCGAACGAGCGCTTTCGCTACCTGCTGACGAAAGGACAAACGGGGCTGTCGGTCGCTTTCGATCTGCCCACGCAGATCGGTCTCGACTCCGACCATCCCCGCGCGGCAGGCGAGGTCGGGAAAGTCGGTGTCGCGATCGATTCGCTCGAAGACATGGAAGCGCTGTTTGAGGACATCCCGCTTGAGAGCGTCTCGACCTCGATGACCATCAACTCAACCGCCGCGATTCTGCTCGCGCTGTATGCTGCCGTTGCAAAGAAGCAGGGCGCGAACCTCCAGAAACTTTCCGGGACAGTGCAGAATGACATTCTGAAGGAGTACATCGCGCGCGGCACGTACATCTATCCGCCGCGCCCGGCCATGCGGATTGTCACAGACTTGTTCGCCTGGTGTCGTACAGAGCTTCCCGCATGGAATACAATTTCGATTTCGGGTTATCACATCCGCGAGGCCGGCTCGACTGCCGCGCAGGAAGTGGCCTTCACACTGGCCGATGCGATCGCATATATCAACGCCGCGGTCGCAACAGGGCAAGCCGTCGATGAATTTGCGCCGCGCCTTTCGTTTTTCTTCAACGCACACAATGACCTGCTCGAGGAAATCGCCAAGTACCGGGCGGCGCGCCGCCTGTGGGCCCATCTGATGCGCGAGCGTTTCGGGGCGCGCGACCCGAGTTCCATGATGCTTCGTTTCCACGCGCAGACCGCAGGAAGCTCGCTCACCGCGCAGCAACCGGAGAACAACATCGTCCGCGTGGCGATCCAGGCACTGGCGGCCGTGCTGGGCGGCTGCCAGTCGCTGCACACCAACGCGCTCGATGAAGCCCTGGCGCTGCCCACCGAAGATGCCGCGCTGCTGGCGCTGCGCACGCAGCAGATCGTTGCGCACGAAACCGGCGTCGCCAACACGGTGGACCCGGTCGGCGGCTCTTATGCCATCGAAAAATTGACGGATGAGATCGAATCGCGCGCGAAAGACTACATCGAAAAAATCGACGCGCTGGGCGGAATGCTTCGTGCAATCGAAACCGGGTATGTTCAGGGTGAGATCCAGAAGGCCGCTTATGAATTCCAGCGCACCGTCGAGCGCGGCGAACAGATCGTTGTCGGCGTGAACCAGTTCGTCGCG
>JBGPXQ010000028.1:0-13141 GCA_041492805.1 Terriglobia bacterium
GGATCTGGCCACTTACCGATAATCTTGTTTCACGGGAGTTATTCCGCGATGGCCGCTCGTCAGATCACTTCCCGAGCTACCGCTCCAGTGCTAGACTCCGCTCGTGACTGTCAGCAGCGGGAGACACGCGTGGTCTTTCTTCGCTCCACCTGTCCAGGATTTCTTAGCTAGGCCGAGGTGTTTCAGTTGAAGCGAATTGTATGGGCGGTCATCCTAAGCTTACCACTAGGTTTGATAGCCACTGTCATCGACGCTAGACGCATATTCCCGGAGCCGTTGGGGTACATCTTTTCCCCGGGCTCGGTACTGGCTCAACATGTTCCCGGAGTTGGTGATTTGGAATTTATTGAGAGCATCAAAAGGGTTTTGGAAATCGCTTTGGCTCTCAACGTCGTTTACTACTCGTTGGTGTTGTGGATTTTGTTTACCTTATTTCGCCCCGAGCGGCCACGCTAAGCACACGGGCACTCGCCCTCCATTCACTGATCGGGTTTGAGAACGTCAGTGTTTCGCCAAGTCCTGACAAGTCGTCTTATGGGAATGTGGCTTTGACCCGCATTTATTCGGGTGGCCCGGGCCATCCCATCACCGCGACGGCGGTTTGAAGGTTCCGAGTCGCTTTAGCGCATGCCAAACCGGAACACGACTCCAGCGGAGTAGCGGAAGTTGTGCTGGTTATGTGTCGGGCTCGATTCCCCCGGGAGCCGCGTAAACAAGTAGTCCACCTGACCGAGCCGAACGGCGAGGAAACGTCCCACCTTCACGTCAACGCCGCCACCCGCCACCATGGCGAACCCGTTGCTGGTTTCCACGTCAGAAACGTTCCCTGTGGTGAGGTCTTTCGCACGCAGGGAGAGGTGAGCCCCGCCCACCAGGACGTGTACGAAGGGCGTCACGCGTTCATTCCCACGGAAGCTCACGCGCGGCCCGAACACATAGGAGTACACCCGCGTTCGCACGTCCGCGTTGAGCCCGGATTGATTGATGTTGGGTGTGCCATAGTTACCGGTGAAGTCCCCCGCCAGACCGAGCCAGCGATTGAAATTTACGCCAACGGATGTATGCCAGCCATGCAGGTTCATAGTCGGCAGGCTAACGGCGGTTGGCGGAGGCGGCGTAATAATGCCCACATAAATTCCAGTTGGCGAGGCGATGATGTGGGCGTCGGAATTGAATCGGAGAAAGGAGTAACCGCCAAAAATCTCCACCTTCGGCACATCCTGTGCGTGCGCCGGAGCGCTGGCCAGACAGATCATTAGTCCAAGTACGCACACACCTAACAACACCTGCTTTTTCATTTATAACTCCTTTTTTCTTTGGGCTGGAAATTTTGATTCAAGAAGGCGGGCTGATCTAGACCCCCAGCGCGTTCATTCTATGCTTCTCCTACCCCTAACACAACGAATGGATTGCAACCGTAGCCCCAGCGAGATCAGAGGGGTTCCGACGGCTTCACGGAATGCGGGAGCCAAATCCCGATAAGTCCTCTCATCGGAATGTGGAAGAGGCAGACTCCCAGTTACCGAGAATCCCGTTCTATAAGAGGGGATGTCAAGAGAAATGACCATCAAGTGGCAGGCTTTTGCCAAGCGAATTGGGTCGCGATCACACTGTGATTGGCATAACAACAGCTCGGCAACCCGCTGCATAAGAATAATAGCGAGTAGGCTACCGATGAAGAATGGACACTTACTTCGCGTCCGTCGATTGCGTTGGGAGAGGCGCTCCCTGTGCCAACACCACTTGCCAATTTCCGCGGTGTTTTGCGAAGATCCGAACAAATCGAAACTCTCCACCGAAATGGCGGCCCCTGTCTTCGCCGTCCACGGTCACATGTTCGGACAAGATTGCTACGTTGCCGTAAAAGTGCACCTGCGTTTCACGCGGGTTGAGCACCTTGAATATGCGGTCGGTTCTTTTCATGTTCTCCAGCATATGGGGCTTGTCCAGCAATTGACCCTGCGGATTTAGAGCGAAAAAATCATCCGCAAATATTTTGTCCAGATAGGCGATGCCCTTATTTTCTTCCGCTTCGATGTAGCGGTTTCTAAAATCTATGATCTCCTGAACGGCCTTGTTGTTGTTCTTCACCTTCGCCATCTGTCCCTGAGCAAGCAAAGGCATCGCTAAGAACGTTGCCAAAGCCACGATATATGCGGTTTTCATAGCACAACCTTTCGTCTCCGCGCTGGTTTGGGCGACATTCCGATCATGCCGCTTATCAGGCGGGATCCGGTCTCGATGGCCGTCTAATGTTTCAGGATAGGGATCGCCTTTACGGCCGGGGGTTGCGGCTTGGACCGCAGGAACGCATACATATCGGCCAGGTCCTTGTCCGACAACACCTTGTCGGTATATGGCGGCATTTCACCCTGGGGGCGACGGACGTACGACTGGAGCGCCAAGAATGGGGCCGGGTCCGGGGCGAGCCGCGGACCGTTAAGTCCCCCGCCTTGCGCCTCGCGGCCGTGGCATTCGTAGCAGCCAAACTTGGCAAAAAGTTTCTTTCCATTTTCGGCGTTTCCGGCTGGCGTCTCGTCAGCCTTAGAAGAGTGCGCCGCGGACTGCGCCATTGTGCAGCTCCCAGCGACCATCAACGCTGCTCCAACCGCGAGAGGAACTAAGTAGCACGCCGCGCGACTCAGGATAACCCGGTAAAGAAATCGCGCACGCCATGCTGGCTTGTCCGCGATGCTTGAAGTATGACTATGACGTGTTTTCATGTTCACTCCTTAGCGCGCCTGGCAGACGGCGTCGACCAGTGCCGGCTCACCCCGTTTAACCACTGCGATGGCGCGCCGGATCGCCGGGCCAAGATCCTTGGGATCCGTGATCGGCCCCTCAGCATAAAGCCCCAGGCCCTGGGCGAGTCTCGCGAAATCCACATTGGGGTCCTCAATGCCAGTCACGATATGGCCGTTTTCAATGCCGCGATTGTGCCGGCAGGCCATCATTTGAAACTGCATAATCTCCGCGTGATAGCAGCGGTTGTTATGCATGATGTTCAGGATGGGGATGTGGTTGTGCGCCGCCGTCCATAGAATGCCCGGGGCAAACATCAGATCACCGTCGCTCTGGATGTTAACCGTCAGGCGGCCATGCTTCCGGTTGGCGAGAGCGGCGCCCACCGAGGCGGGGGCGTTGTAGCCGATACCCAGCCCACCCGATCCGCCGATGAACTGGTAGTACTTGTCGAACTCCCAGAGCCGCTGCGGCCATCGGCTCAGGTATTTCGTAAATGACACAAACGACCAGTCCTCACCCTTGATCTGCTCCCACAGTTCGGCGTGTAAGCGGGCGACACTGATGGGGCTCGCGTCCCAGGCGTAGGTGGCGTCGGTATAGGCCTGTTCCAGGTCTTCCTGGCGGGCCTTGGCGAACTTGGCTCCGCGATCCGCGAACACCCGCTTGCGATCAGCGGTCATCTCCCGCTTGACTGCCTCGATGAGTGATGGGAGCGTCGCCTCCGCGTCAGCCGCCATGTCCACATCAACTTCCCTGAAGCGGTGCAAGTCCTGGAAATTGGATTTCATGTAGAGATTTTCGGAGGTGATGCTGATCAGCTTCGCGCCGGGCTTGATGATTGGGCGGTAGGTGCGTTGTAGCTGATCCCTGAACTCGTTGACCGTGCCCCAAAAGTCCTGGAGTTCGAGACCCAAGACGACGTCCGCCTTGCCGATCAATGCTGAACTTCGTTGCGATTGGTTGAGGGGATGCCGCGAGGGGAAGTTCATGCGTCCCAGTTGGTCGATCACCGGCGCCTGGAGGGTCTCGGCAAGCTCGACCAGATACTCCATGCCGGCCTGAGTGCGCGCGGCGCGTTCGGCGACGATCACCGGGTTCTCAGCCTTGACCAGGAGTCGCGCGGTTTCTGCGACGCCGCCCGAATCCCCCTGCGGCGGCTTAGGCAGACTCAGCTTCGGTATGTGCAGCTTGGCGCCTTCAGGGACCGGGTCTTCCTGCACGTGGAAATCGGCTACTACCGCCACCGGTAGCATCGGCGGGGTCATCGCGATCCTGTAGGCACGCACCGCAGATTCAGCGAAGCCTTGCAAAGTGGTCGGTTGGTCATCCCACTTCACAAAGTCGCGCACCATCGCGATGGGGTCCTGGGCGCTGTGGACGGTATCCAATCCCGGTCGCCGTATCGAAGAATCAAGCACGTTGCCCACAATGACAAAAACCGGCGCCCGGTCACACCAGGCGTTGTACAGGGCCATGGCCGAATGCTGCAAACCGACCGTGCCGTGGATACATACCAACAACGGCTTGCCCTCGATCTTCGAGTAGCCGTGGCACATGGCGACTGCTGACTCTTCGTGGGTGCATAGGGTCCACTTGGGATTTTGATTGCCGCCGTAGTTGACGATCGATTCGTACAGCCCGCGGTAACTCGAGCCCGGGTTGGCACAGACAAACTCAAACCCCAGAGACTTAATGACGTCGACCATGAAATCAGCGCCAGGGCGGTCTGTGGTCAACACCTCGACGTCCGGGGATGCGCTGGTTTCAGGCTGCCCCGGTCCCGCCATCAGTGCCGGCGACGCTCCCGCCGGCGCCAGCAGCGTTGCCGCGCCGGTCATCGCGGCATTCCTCAAAAAGTTACGACGGTCAACCCAAGGTCTCTCAGATCTCGCCATGATTTCTTCTCCTTGCCAATTGGAGTTTGAATTAAGTAGTTCTGCAAACCCAACTGCTCGATGAGTCCGAGCCGTGCCTCGATGTCATCCACGCGCTCTTCCTTGTCCTTCAAAATCTACTTAGCTGTGATTTCCGTTTTCATTTCCCGGCGACCGGTAGCACATACCCGACCGCCTCTGAATTTATGATTCCATGCCGTCAGTCCAGACTTCTCGAACAACGCGCTGACGAAAGCAGGAATATGCTCGAGCCTTCGCATCTATTCGGCATTAGACTCTGCGGAAATGCTGTGACGTGAATCACATCCCAACATGTTATCCCTCACAATGTCAGTAGATCGCCGGCTGATGGAGTCCGAGGGGGAGTAGGTATGGGATCGTTAGTCCGCTTGCGTCGCCACTTCCTGGGAAGTCGCCTTATCGGAATGCGGTGAAAGCTGATTTTCAGCAACCGAGAATCCCGTTTCTCGGGACTTGGCGCAAAACCTCAAAGGGTGTAGGCTCCCGCCAGCGTCGGGGAATGTGAGCAGATCGCTGTGAAACCACATAGACTGTTCGTTGCGTTCTTGTTACTCGGTGTTTCTCCGCTCTTGATCAACGCGCAGAACAGACACCCTTCTTCGGAAGCCTCCGCCCCTCGCGGCTGGTTGATTCTTCCTCGTGGGGTAAGCGGCAGTGCGATCTCCGCAGAATCGACGGAAGGGGACTTGATAGGGACCTATGGCACCGAAAACGTCATTCTGCATGATGTTGATCTCGGCGAAGGTGAGACCGAACAGGGCACTGAGCTGTTTCCTGCCGACCCTCTGCGCCGGGTCGATATACTTTGGAAGGACCCAATCGGAAAGCGCGCTCCAAAGCGCATCCAGATTTCAGGGGCGAAGAGTCTCTGGACAACTGTACATAGCATCTCTTTGGGCACGACGCTGAAACAGCTAGAACAATGGAATCGCAAGCCATTTCGCTTAGCGGGCTTTGCTTTTGATTATTCGGGCACGGTCGTATCCTGGAACCATGGAGCGCTGGAGCAAGAATTGGATAAACCTGGCCGTGTGATTCTGCGCTTGATGCCTTCGCAAGACCAGTCGCAATCACCAGACTATCGGTCTGTTCTGGGAGACCGATTCTTTTCTTCCGGACATCCGGCGATGCAAGAGCTGAACCCGACCGTCTACCAGGTGATATGGCTCTTTCCGTGAAAACACAGTCCACCATTTAGCGTGTCGGTGGAGCACGTTGAAGCGGCGGTTGGGAATTCTGCGCTCTATTACTTCCAAGTCTCGGGAAGTCCTCTCATCGGAATGTGGCTTTCTGCCTCCCTGGGAGGATCTGGCCACTCACCGATAATCCCGTTTCTCAGGATTGGGGAGTCTCGGAAACTCGTCCCGTGGGATCGGAGAAGCGTCTAAGGAATCGGTCACGCAGCAGCAAGCGGAGCTCGTCAGACGGGCAAGAACGATCCATCGGAACCGCGCGATCTCGCTCGGGCCTGCTCTGTTGGCAAATTGGTTGTGCTGAGGGCGGGAGAAGCGTACGATCCGCGAGTCAAAGGTGCAAATCGGAAATTCCAGGGGAGCATGTTCTCTGAATCCAAACCAAACCACTATTGCATAATCCTCCCCCCACGTAAGTGCGAAAGGTAGTATAAGCAAACCCATGATGATACGGCGCATTGTTTCCGTTACGGCGCTTACCCTCACGCTCGGTGTGCTGGCACGCGCCGGACAGCAGCAAACGGCGCCGGTTCAAATCACCGACCAGGACCTGCTCGAGGGCTTGAAGAATCCCTCGCGCTGGCTGACGTTTTCAGGCGATTACACCGGGCAGCGGCACAGCCCTTTGAAACAGTTGACGCCGCAAAATGTCGCGGGACTTGTTCCGCAGTGGATATTCCAAACCGATGTGCCGGGTCTCCTCGGGCGCGGCATTGAGAACACGCCGCTCGTCGTCGACGGCATTCTGTACGTGACCGGGAACAACAATCAGGCATGGGCGATTGATGGGCGGACGGGCCGTCCGATCTGGAGTTATCGCCGCAGGCTGCCTGCCAACTTTTCCGCCTCGGTCTGTTGCGGGCCGGTCAACCGTGGCTTTGGGATCCTCGGCGATCGGCTGTACATGGGCACACTTGACGCACACCTCGTGGCACTCGACCGGAAGACTGGCGCTCTCATCTGGGACGTAGCGGTCGGCGATCTCAAGAATGCCAACGCAATCACGGCGGCGCCGCTCGTCGTCAAAAACAAAGTGATTGTCGGCGTGGCAGGGGGAGACTTCTCCAGCCGCGGCTACATCGATGCCTACGATGCGCAAAGCGGAGAGCGCGTATGGCACTTCAACACGATTCCCTCGCCTGGCGAGCCGGGCAGCGAGTCGTGGCCGAACGTCGAGGTCGCAGCGCGCGGTGGCGGAGCGGCCTGGGTGACGGGGAGTTACGACCCTGCACTCAACCTCGTGTTCTACGGTACGGGCAATCCGAATCCCGATTACTACGGCGACGATCGGAATGGCGACAATCTCTACACCTGCTCACTCGTGGCGCTCGACGCCGACACCGGCAAGCTGCGGTGGCATTACCAATTCACCCCGCACGACGTGCACGACTGGGACTCGGCGCACGTCCCGGTGCAGGCCGACCTGAGGATCGGCGGCCAGCTTCGAAAAGTGATCATGGTCGCGAACCGGAACGGGTTTTTCTATACGCTCGACCGCGAATCGGGGAAACTGCTGGTCGCCAAGTCGTTCATTGACGGATCGAACTGGGCCAAGGAGATCGGCGCCGACGGCCGGCCGATCGTCCTCGACAACATTGGCAGCCCGGAGAAGTGCCTGCCGGACAATCACGGCGGCACGAACTTCCAGCCGCCGACATTCGATCCAGATAGTGGATTGTTCTTTGTAACGGCTCACGAAACCTGCGCCATCTGGGAGGCGATAAAGCCGACGCCGCCGATCGCTCTGGGTGTGCGCGTCCCGAGCGGCGGCAGAAGTCTGGTCGAGGGACACGATCAATTCGCCGCGCTGCGCGCGATCGATCCCACCACAGGCCAGCGGCGTTGGGAACACCGCTACCGCCCGTATCCCTCCACCGTCTCTCTCGACTTGACTGGCGGCCTGATGTCAACGGCGTCCGGACTGTTGTTCACCGGCGACAACGACGGGTACTTCTACGCGTTCGAGGCGGCGACCGGGAAAGAGCTGTGGCGGTTTCAGACAGGAGCGCCGGTCTGGGGCTCGGCCGCCGTCACGTACATGCTCGACGGCCGGCAATGGGTCGTCACCACGGCGGGACTGACATTCACTGCGTTCGCGCTGCCCGTCGTGCCACGCTGACGCATTCCAGTTAAAGTACTGAGCCGACGGCGCCTGACTCATCCGGGGCTCCATCATTCCAGATTAACGCTAACAATTCCGGCTTAGAAGCCTCCAGCCGGATTTGGACTGCACACAAAACTGTCGATAAGCGGTCTTCTGGGAAGCTGACCCACTACCCGCTGCTCGGTACTGTCCTAATTTGAAAACAGTTGGCATCGCGCGATTCGATAGGAGGTCGGGACTTTAGTCCCGACGAAAAGTTTCGTCTGATCAGGGGTTTTAACCCCTGATGGTTCAGGGGCTGAAGCCCCGAGTCAAGCTCGAACGGATTGGCCGAGCTGAAGCTCGGCCCTCCTAAAGTCGAAGACTTTCAAATTAGGACAGTACCCGCTGCTCGGGTGAGTTGACGCCGATACTGGATTCACCTATACTTTATTTTCGTTGTTTCCCGCTCGCAGTTCTTTCCCGTTTCCTTTTTCCGGACCGAGAAGCGGCAAGGAGTAGTGGTACGAACATCCGGGCGGTTCTGGGACCAATCCGACACGTAATTGCGCAACCTGCGAAAACGAAGACCTGACGATGAGTGAAGCGACCTGCCGGCGCGAGCTGGAACTGGAAATCCCCGCCGAGGATGTGCAGAAGGCGGTGGAGCGCGTGGCGCGGGAATTTGCGCGTGTGGCGCGCGTGCCGGGATTCCGTCCCGGGAAGGCGCCCGTAACGCTCATCCGCCGGAGATTCGCCGACGACATCAAGACCGAGGTGCTGCAATCGCTGGTACCGGACCAGATCGAGCGAGCGGTGAGCGAAAACAAGATGGTGCCGGTGACGCAGCCGCAAATCGATAAGGTTGATTTCGCCGAGAGCGGACCTGTGAAGTTCCGGGCAACGTTCGAGGTGCTGCCCGAATTCGAGCTCGGACAATATAAGGATCTCGAAGTTGAGATCGACGACGTCAAGATCGAGGACGCCGACGTGGACAAGGCGCTCGAGGAACTGCGCGACCGGGCCGCAACGTTTGTCCCGGTCGAAGGCCGCGCCATCGCCGACGGTGATTACGCGCAGCTCAAGCTGAAAGGCATCCCGGCAGGTGGCGGCGAAATGCTCGAGGCCGACAGTGTGCTCTGCCACGTGGGCGGCGAAGAGACGATGGACGCGTTCAATCAACATTTGCGCGGCGCGAACGCCGGTGAACACAAGAATTTCGACGTGACGTATCCGGCCGACTATCCCGATCCTAAGCTCCAAGGGAAAACCTATTCGTATACAGTCGAAATTCTGGGTCTCAAAGAGAAGAAGCGACCTGAGCCGAATGATGAATTCGCAAAAGATGTGAGTGACGTGCCGACGATCGAGGAATTGCGGAAGAAGATTCGCGAAAACCTCGAAGCGGCGCGCAGCCAGCGTCAAAACGAACAGACTCGAGAAAAGCTGCTCGCAAAATTGGTGGAAGCGCACGATTTCCCCGTGCCGCAAGCGCTGGTCGAGCACCAGATGGATTCGCGGTTGGAACGAACGGTTCGCTCGCTGGCCGCGCAAGGAGTGGACCCGCGCGCTGTTAATGTGGACTGGGTGTCCCTCCGGAGCCGCCAGAAGGATCGCGCAGTCGAAGATGTGAAGGCCGAACTGCTGCTGGACCGAATCGGCACCGCGGAAAACATCGACGTGACCGAGGAAGACGTAGAAAAACAAGTGGAAGCGATCGCACAGCGCAGTGGCGAATCCGCTACAGCCGTTCGCGCAAACTTGACAAGGCAGGGAGCGCTCGATAGGATGAAATCTAAGCTCCGGAGCGAGAAAACTCTGGACTGGCTCTGCCAAAATTCCCGGACCCGGACAAAACCTGAGGAGAAATAATGCACTTCCGGCCGGGATCCTCTGCGCATCCTAAAAAAGACTCCATGATCCATAGCGAAGATTTGAGTCCACGCGCGACAACGCTCATCCCCATGGTGGTCGAACAGACCAACCGAGGCGAGCGGGCATACGATATTTACTCCCGGCTCCTGAAGGACAACATCATCTTCATCGGGACGCCGATCGACGACCACGTCGCGAACCTGGTGACTGCCCAGCTGCTGTTTCTGGAAGCGGAAGACCCGGAGAAGGACATCTCGCTGTACATCAACTCGCCGGGCGGTTCGATCACGGCGGGAATGGCGATTTATGACACGATCCAGTTCGTGCGCCCCAGCGTCGTGACCATTTGCGTCGGCCAGGCCGCTTCCATCGCTGCTCTGCTGCTGACCGCCGGTGCGCCGAAAAAGCGCTTTTCCCTGCCCAACTCCCGCATTCTGATTCACCAGCCATGGATGTCGGGTTTGTCCGGCCAGGCCACCGATATTGACATCCACGCGAAAGAAATCCTGCGCATGCGTACCGTGATCAATGGACTTCTGGCCCACCACAGCGGACAGATGGTCGAGAAAATTGAGAAAGACGTGGAGCGCGACTTTATTATGTCGGCGCAGCAATCCAAGGAATACGGCCTGATCGACGAGATCATCACCAAGCATCGCTAGCGCGTTCCAAACAGTTAGTAACAAGAAGACGCGCCGGTGTACGGAAGGTGGAAAAGGGACCTAGAATAATCCGCGTGGCAGGGAGCTAGTCCTTGAGCCGCCGGGGGGACATCACACCTTTGAGAAAACTCAGCACTGACGAACCGCTGCGCTGTTCCTTTTGCCATAAGACGCAGGAGCAGGTCGAGAAGCTGATCAGCTCGCCCTCTGACTACCCGCGCGCCTACATCTGCAACGAATGTGTGAATGTCTGCGACCAGATCCTCGAAGAAGAAAAGCGGGAACAATCGAATCCGGTGAACAAGAGGCTCCCGCGGCCTCCGGAGATCAAGGCGTTCCTGGACGGTTACGTCATCGGCCAAGACAAGACCAAGAAAAAGCTGGCCGTCGCGGTCTATAACCACTACAAGAGAATTTTTCTGAATCGGCAGCCAGGCGACGTGGAACTCACGAAGTCGAACATTCTGCTGATCGGGCCGACCGGAACGGGCAAGACGCTGCTGGCGCAAACGCTATCGCGGATGCTCGAAGTCCCCTTCGCCATCGTGGACGCCACGACGCTGACCGAAGCGGGATATGTCGGCGAGGATGTTGAGAACATCATCCTGAAACTGCTGCAGGCGGCCGACGGGGACGTCACCAAGGCCCAGCAGGGGATCATCTATATCGACGAGATTGACAAGATTTCGAAGAAGGACGAGAACCCGTCGATCACCAGGGATGTTTCGGGCGAGGGCGTGCAGCAAGCTCTGCTGAAAATCCTGGAAGGCACGGTGGCGAATGTGCCGCCCCAGGGCGGGCGCAAGCATCCACACCAGGAATTCACTCCTGTGGATACGACGAACATTCTGTTCATCTGCGGGGGCGCGTTCGTGGGCCTCGAGAAGACCATCGAACGGCGCATCGGGCAGAAGTCGCTCGGGTTCCACACAGATGCGCAGCCCTCCACGGCGCAGCGCCGCAACATCGAGATGCTTGAACAAGTGCAGCCCACCGATCTGATCCGCTACGGGCTGATCCCTGAATTCGTGGGACGCCTGCCCGTGGTCGGAGTCCTGGGTGACCTGGACAAAGGCGCGCTGATGCAAATATTGACGGAACCGAAGAATGCGCTCATCCGTCAATATCAACGGTTATTCGAATTTGAAAACGTACGTTTGCGGTTCGCTGACGACGCTCTCGAGACCGTTGCGGAATTGGCCCTGCAGCGCAAGGTGGGCGCGCGCGGCCTGCGCATGATCCTTGAAGATCTGATGCTCGAATTGATGTACCACCTCCCGGCCCAGCGTAAACTCCGCGAGTTCCTCGTGACCGCCGAAATGGTCCGTAGCCGCGAGATTAACTGGACGCTGCTCGAAAAAGCAGGATAAAACGGGCGCGTGCTCCACTTGGAGCCCGCCAGAAAATTGACCAAGGAGCCATGAACGTTCACGGGACCCATGTTTAATCGAGAAAAAACCGAGTTGAAGCGCGTGCCGATGATGCCGGTGCGCGACCTGGTCATTTTCCCGCAGATGATGAATCCGTTCATCGTCGGCCGGGAAAGTTCGTTGCGCGCGTTGGAAGAAGCGCTGGCCGGCGACAAGAAGATCTTCCTCGCCACACAGCATGATGCGTCTGTGGACGACCCGAAGCCCGAGGAGATCTACACGGTCGGCACTCTGGCAAACATCGTGCAGAGCGTGCGGCTGCCGGACGGCAACTTGCGCGTGCTCGTCGAAGGCGTCGAGCGCGCGAAAGTCGTGCAAGTTACAACGGACGAAGGGTTTTTCCGGGCGACGCTGAAGGTGATTGCGAACAAAGTCGAGCCGTCTCCACAGGTCGAGCAAGCCGTAACGAAGGTGACGGGCTTATTCGAACAGTATGTAAAGCTCTCGCAGAGCCTGAACTACGACACGATGATTGCCGCGACCCGCGTCGACGACGCGGCCAAGCTTTCCGACACCATCGCATCCAACTTGCAGATTCCGGTCGAGGAAAAGCAGGAGCTGCTTGAGAATTTCGATCCGCTGGAGCGTCTGAACCGCGTCGGGGAAATCCTGGAAAGCGAAATTGAAAAGCTCAACGTGGACCGCAACATCAATACGCGCGTGAAACGTCAAATGGAGCGGGCGCAGAAAGAGTACTATCTCAACGAAAAGTTGAAGGCCATCCACAAAGAGCTGGGCCGCGGCGAGAAGAACGAACTCGAAGAGCTCAAGAAGAAGATCGACGCCGCCGGCATGCCGAAAGACACGCACGAGAAGGCGGTCCAGGAGCTGAAGCGGCTGGAAATGATGCCGCCCATGTCGGCGGAATCCACCGTGAGCCGCAATTATCTCGACTGGCTCATCGCCGTGCCCTGGAAGAAGAAATCGAAAGAGATTCGCGACATTGCGGTGGCGGAAAAGATCCTCGAGGAAGACCATTACGGGCTCGACAAAATCAAAGAGCGCATCCTCGAATACCTGGCCGTGCGACAACTTGTAAAGATTCCGAAAGGCTCGATTCTCTGCTTCGTTGGACCTCCGGGCGTGGGCAAGACTTCGCTCGCCAATTCCATTGGGCGGGCCACAGGCCGCAAATTTGTGCGCGTTTCGCTCGGCGGAGTGCGCGACGAAGCCGAAATCCGCGGGCACCGCCGCACCTACATTGGCGCGCTCCCCGGCCAAATCATTCAAATGATGA
>JBGPXQ010000005.1:0-18535 GCA_041492805.1 Terriglobia bacterium
GATTTGTGCTCCTGCTGTCGGCCGGTTGCGCCGCGTTCGGAACGAAGTCTTCGCCGTCGCTCGAATTGTCCATGGAACGCGACCACACGAAGTTCACAACCGATGTCACGCCGTGCCATCCGTTTACCCGCAAGCTGGCTTGCAGTGAGTTGTAATTTGATCTGCCGCTGGAATTCTCTTGAAAAATATAGAACGTTCCAGCGGGCCCGCCAGAGAAGACGCGCGGCGCACCGAACGAAACGGGTGCAGTTCCGGTCGTGGCGCTGCAGTCTGTTCCGGGCGGGGTCACCGGCGCGCCGGGGCATTGAGCGTTGTGGATCACCTGCGCGGTCGGCTGGTTGATGTCGAAGAAGCGCCACAGCCTGTGACCCTGCGATCCCACGTAGCCGACCTGCAGCGCGACCTTGCTGGTAATCTGCTGCTGGATGTTCAAGTTGTAGTTTTCCATGTAGGGCGGCTTGATGTTCCGGTCGACACCAAAGAGATCACACTCGCTGCTGCAGTCTGACGGGCCGAAAACAGGAGCGCCGGACGTGATCGTCCCCGAGCCGGTTGCTTGTGTAATCGGGTTGGGTCCAAAGTTGGCGTATGCCGGACCGGGGGCATAAAAAGCCGGATAGGGCAGGTGGCCCAGGAACATGTCCTGGGAAGTGGAGTCAAAGAATAGGCCGAATCCGCTGCGTAGCACGGTCTTCCCGTTGCCGAAAACATCCCACGCGATGCTGGCACGCGGACCGAAATTCCTGTGGTCCGGCTCGTACAGCTTCGGCAGCGCGGAGGTTCCCACCTGCGCCAGCGCGCCCACGCCGGTGTCCGTCGCCGCGTCAAAGCTGGTCACAAGGAAATTGCTGAACAGGTTGTTCTTCTCCGCAATCACACCGAAGTAGTCCCAGCGAACTCCGTAGTTCAGAGTGACGCGCGATGTCAGATGAAAGCTATCCTGGAAATACAATCCATAATCGTTCTCGAACGTATGGCGAATCGTGTTGCCCGAGTACTGGAGACCGCTTTTCACTGTGCCGGTAAGAAAATGTGACAAATCGGCGAACCTCAATCTCCCACGGAAGTATTTGTCGAGGTACTGTTGAACACTTGTGCGGCGGAACTCAAAGCCGAACTTCAGGTCGTGCTTATTGATTTTCCAGGAAAAGCCATCAATGAGCTGACTGTTGGTGTCCACTCGGTGCCGCGGGACTGTGGAGTTCGCTCCGGGCTGGGCGAAGAAAGAACTGGCCCCCGACGGCGTCACAGAAACAAGAATGATGGGCAGGCCGGAATCTGCCGGTCCCGACCCGGAGCAGGTTGCACCGGGAGCCGAACCTCCCGGCGCGTTGCTGGCCACACATAGCCCGATCGAGCTTGGGTGAAAACTCTGATCCTCGGGGAAGAACCCCTCCGCGAAGCGGTTCCAGCCATAGCGCAATTCATTCAATTTCGTCGAAGAGAACACATGCACGAAAGAAAGGGAAACGAGCTGGACGCGCGTCGGGGTTACGGTGTCAAATCCGGGAAGCTGGCCGCCCGTAGCGCTCAGTGCCAGCGGGAAAGCCTGGGTGCTGTCGCCGAAGAAATAACGTCCGGTCACAATATTGTTCTGGTTAAAGGTATGGTCAATCTTCGCGATCATGCTGGTGAGGTTGTTGAACGAGGGGGAAATTACGGAAGCGTTGGGACCGTTCGGGCACCCAATGTCGTAAAGCGGTCCGTTCGTCAGGTCTGAGGCCTGTGCCATGGAGATTGGATGGAGCGGCGTGGGCCACAGGTTCCGCGCAAGGAGCGCCGCAATTACAGGTGGGGGGGCGCCGTTGGCGGCCACGTCCACGGCGATTCGGGCCGGCTCGGGGACGCAAGCCAAGGTGACAACGCCCACCCTCTCCCGCTGGCCCTCATAATCCAGAAAGAAAAACGTCTTATCCTTAACGATGGGTCCGCCAAGCGAACCGCCGAACTGATTGTTGTGAAACGGCGCCTTCGGAGCCGGCGCCACGTCAAAAAAGTTCCGGGCGTCGAGCGCGTTGTTGCGGAAATACTCGAACGCAGTACCGTGGAACTGGTTCGATCCACTCTTGGTCACGATGTTGACCACCGCGCCGCCGTTCCGCCCGTACTCCGGCTCAAAGTTCGAGAGCACGCGCATCTCACTCACGGCGTCAATTGGCAAAACTGCCGACGGCGTGGCGAACACGCCCCCCTGGTTGATGGCTGGGTCGTTGCGGTAGCCGTCGTTCATGTCCGTGCCGTCGAGCAGATAGTTGTTTGACCGCCCGCGCGCCCCGTTCATCGAAAACTCGCCGAACGACCCCGGCGAATCCGTAATCTGGTCGGGAGAGCCCGCCACGCCCGGATTCAAATAGATCAGCTTTGTGTAATCGCGCCCGTTGATCGGCAGGTCCCTGACGGCGTCCTGCGTAAGCGTGCCGCCTAGCGTGTTACTCGTCGTCTCGATCTGGGGAAGCTCTTCGCCCGAGACAGTAATTTGTTCTTTCAGCTCGCCGGGTTTCAGTGCAGTGTCCACGCGCCGCTCGGCCGCAACGTTCACCTTCACACCCGTTGTGACCGACGCCTGAAAGCCATTCTTCTCGATTGATACCGAGTAGTTCCCAATGGGCAACTCGGGGACGCTATAGCTGCCGTCCGCCTGGGATTCCGTCGTGCGGAGGAGTCCCGTGTCCAGATTGCGAATCGTCACGGTGGCGCCGGGCACCGTAGCCCCCGACGCGTCCGTGACTGTTCCCAGAATCGTGCCGCGGAAGGTCTGCGCCCTGCCCGACGTGGCAGCCAGCAACATCAGCACGATGAACCCCAGTGCCATAACCAAACCCCACCTGCGAGGATTTTCCATGGTTTTTTCCTCTCTCGGCTTATACGGCTTGCTAGGCGAATTCGCCTCCGTCAAAGAATTAGCGCGTCGCATGGGCTGATAGCAAGCCAGTAAATCGCTACCGCCGATGCCGCCGTTATTGTACACCCGGTCGCCTTCTACCTGGCCACTCCGGCGCTAAGAACACAGGAAGCCTGCGCGACCCAGCGGCTCTTCCGGTGGATAAGGACCCACTTCCCCCGCCGGAGGCAGAAACCGGGCCGTGTGCTCCGCGGCTGAATACGCCGGTGCCGGGCCTTTGTCCACGGTCCGGTTCCACAAGTACCGGTCGTTTCTTCGAATCTGTATTGACACGTTACCCAGGCGAGTCGCAAAATCCCATTCACCGCGTTTGCTTCCTGACCCGTGCCCAGAATCGCGGCTCCAGCCAACGATAGACACAGGAGGACATCATGCCGAACCCAGTGAAACCCATCCCGGAGAACTATCATTCCATTACGCCAAATCTTGTTTGCCGCAATGCAGTTCAGGCCATCGATTATTACAAGACGGTGTTTGGCGCAACGGAACTCGTGCGCATGCCCGGCCCGGACGGAAATATCATGCATGCCGAGTTGAAGATTGGCGATTCCATTTTCTTCTTGGCCGAACCGATGACCACGACGCCGGCCCCCGCGCCGGGACCCGGTGCCAGCAACGCCATGTCCATTCACTTGTACGTGGAGGACGCAGATAGCGTCTTCAGCCGCGCAGTCGCGGCGGGCGCCCGCGTGGACATGCCTTTGCAGGACATGTTCTGGGGAGACCGCTTTGGCAGGCTCACCGACCCATTCGGCCAACAGTGGGGCGTCGCCACGCACAAGGAAGACGTGTCCCCAGAGGAGATGAAAGGCCGCCAGGACGCGTTCTTCGCCAAGGCTGCAGGACAAAATTAGCGACAAACCAATCCGCATGAGGCGCCGGGCCAACATGGACGCCGGATTACCTCGTGCGGTTGACACGAGGGGACCTCGCGCCGTACTCTAATTTCAGGCGCCCCCCTATGGATCTTTTCGAAGAAGTCGTCAAGCTCCGCCGCGAAGGAAAACGCGGAGCGTTGGCCACGATTGTTCATACCAACGGCTCGATTCCGAGCTACGAAAGCTCGCGCATGCTCGTCCGCGAAGACGGCTCGATCGCCGGAACGATCGGCGGGGGCTGCGTCGAAGCTGAAGTGTGGGCTGCCGCGAAAGAAGTGATGCAGGCCGAAGCGCCCCGCAAGATGACCTTCAGCCTGAACAACGAAGCCAATTACGACAACGGACTGATCTGTGGCGGCACGCTCGAGATTTTCGTCGAGCCGATCCTGCCGCAGCCGGTGCTTTATATTTTCGGCGGCGGGCACGTCTCAATCGCGCTGGCGAATGTGGCGCACACGGCGGGATTCGCCATCGGCGTCATCGACGACCGCGAATCATTTGCCAATCGCGAGCGTTTCCCGATGGCGAGGGAAATTTATACCAGCTTCGAGGAATCGTTCACGAAGATCGAGCTCAGCGCCGCAACCTACATGGTAATCGTTACGCGTGGCCATAAGGATGATATGCACGTGCTTCGTTGGGCTGTCGGAACGTCGCCACGCTACATTGGAATGATCGGCAGCAAGCGCAAGGTGCTGTCCGTCTACCGCGCGCTTGAGAAGGACGGCATCGCCCCGGACAAGTTCGCGAAGGTGCACGCGCCGGTGGGCCTCGATATCGGCGCGCTCACTCCCGAAGAAATTGCCATCAGCATTACCGCAGAGCTCATTGCCATCCGCCGCGGCGCCACGCATCTCCCACACAAGGCTGTGAATCTCGTGAACGTCACGCCGGCCTCGGTGGGATGAGGGGGCCTGTTTGCTTGCCGCTCTCATTCTCTCTGCCGGCGCTTCCAGCCGGATGGGACAACCAAAAGCGCTACTTCCCTATCACGAAGGCACGTTCCTCGAACACCTGATTCAGGTCACGCGTCACCCGCGCATTGGAGTGACTCGCGTCGTGCTTGGTGCCGGCGCCGACGAAATCCGTAGCATCGCGAAGCTCGACCCCGTTGTGGTGGTTCTGAACCCCAATTGGGAACAGGGCCAACTGTCGTCCATCTGCGAGGGAATACGTAGCCTGGAGGGTATCGAGACCGACGGAATCATCCTCTGCCCCGTCGATCACCCTCTCGTGAGTGCAACGTTGGTCAGAAATTTGGTCGAGCAATTTTATTCAAATCGCAAGTCTATCGTCCTTCCGACCTACAACGGCCGGCGCGGCCATCCGGCGATTTTCTCAAGTGCCTTATACGCGGAATTGCTCTCTGCTCCCGCCGACAAAGGCGCGCGTGCGGTTGTCTGGGCCCACTCCGCCGATGTTTTCGAAGTCCCGACCGACGAAGAGGGCGTCGTGCTCAATCTCAACAATCCCGACATGCTTCGCGATGCGATCGGCCCGGTCGGTCAATAGCATAGCGGCGAGCGAGCACAATGACTGCGCGCATCGTTCTCACAAGCATCCTGCAGCGTTACGCTTCTATCGGTGAAGGCGGTTCCACAGGACCCCAAGGACATAACCAAACGCATAACCCATCGCGGCCGTGACCAAGACAAGGGTCACCGCGAGGCTTGCGTGAAATTCTTCCACAGTCCACGGCGGTGTCAGAAAATGTATTCGAAAGTAGAAATTGATGATCGCTTGTGCCCAGCCGGCCGCCACGAGGAGTACCCACAGGAGATGCCATCCCCCGAGCATCGCTCCCAGCGCAAGGCCCGCTTTGTTCGGAGTGACCGTGCCCATCGTTTTCTCCTTTAAAGAATTTCAACATTCCGGTCGCGGTACGTATGTGACGTGGGTCACGCCAGTGTCGATCAAGCGCTGAGCTTTGGCAGCAGCGCGGCGACCCCGTCGCAGGCGAGCTGCGCGGCGTGAAACGTCGCGGGAGGAAGGCCGCCTAACGCTTCCGACATTTGTTCGGGAGTGATACCGCGAATATCAGCCGGAGCTTTGCCGCGCAGCAATTCTGTCAGTAATGACGAACAAGCCATCGCCGATACGCAACCGCGCGTTCGGAAACGCGCTTCGGCGATGCGTCCCGCCTCCACGCGTACGGAGAGTTCGAGGATGTCTCCGCAAACCGGATTCTCAACAGAAACGGTAGCGGTAGCGGCGTCCAGTGTCCCCGCATTACGCGGATTCTGAAAGTGATCGAGCACAGCCTGACTGTACATGCCAGGAGTATCGCGCGAGCGGCCTCAAAGTTCAACGTCCGGCAAGATTCTCTGGCGCGGGCTCCGCCTGAACGCCGAAATGCCGAACGTGGCAATCCTGCTGGGGAAAAGCATTTGCCCGGTACAGCATTTCGGGGCATTATCAACATCAGACCAAAAAGCACGGTTAGTGGACAGCTGACGGCCATATACAGCCTGGAGGCGCGGCGGGAACACAATGCAGACAACCGGCGTCTACCCACTCAGGAGGCAGTCGCAGGTACTCCTATGAAGCCAACCTTTACCTCTATTTCCTTGCCGTCTTTTTTTCTCGCAGTTATCGCGGCCGGCGGAGCCCTCAGTTGGGGCGCGCCGCAGCCCGACATGGAATCGGGCGTTCTGCTCGCAACCATGCAGGCAGAGTTGAAACGAGCGAAGGACTCCCTGTCTAAGGCCGACCCTGCGCCTTACTTCATAAGTTACGAGGTTTACGACCAGCATAATTTCCAAGTCGCGGGAACCTACGGAACGATCGTCACATCTTCCGCATCGAACCGCCGCTGGGCCGACGTCACCATGCGTGTCGGCAGCCCGGCGCTCGACAATACGCACAACGAGAACCGCGCCTCGGGGATTACATCCGGTCCGCTCCCCCTGGCTGACGACCGCGATGCCATCTCGCGCACTCTGTGGGATCTGACCAATCGCGAGTATCGGCGGGCGTCGCCGGCCTACGCCAAGGTCATGAGCAATACGGCGGTGCAGGCGGCGGAAGAAGACAAGTCCCCGGATTTTTCGCGCGAGTCGTCCCAGACACAAGTGGATCTGCCCAGTCTCCCGATCACGCTCAATCAAAAAGAGTGGGAAGACAAGATCCGGAAATATTCGGCGGCATTTCGGAAATATCCCGAGGTCTACACCTCGTCGGTGACACTGCAGATCCAGCAGTCAACTTCGTATTTCGTTTCGAGCGAAGGAAGCAAAGTGGAAACGCCGGGCATCATGGCGCGCCTGGTCGTGGAAGCCAGCACACGCGCTGACGATGGAATGGACCTGGTACGCGTGGAAACTTTCGAAGCCGCGAAGCCCGAGGGGCTCCCGTCCGAGCAGGAACTGGCCGCAAAAGAAGAAAAAATGGCCGCAGACCTGAAGGCGCTTCGCGCGGCGCCGCTCGCCGAGCCATTCGACGGGCCCGCGCTGCTCTCGGGGCGTGCGGCGGCAGTATTCTTCCACGAAGTCCTGGGCCACCGCCTCGAAGGACACCGTCAGCGTGGGGAAACCGAAGGGCAGACGTTCACCAAGAAAGTGAATCAGGACGTGTTGCCCGATTTTCTGAGCGTCTATGATGACCCGACGCTGCACGCACTGAATGGCGTTCCGCTCGCAGGTTCGTATTCGCATGATGATGAAGGCGTGCCCGCGCAGCGTGTGCCGCTTATCCGGGATGGAATCTTGAAAAATTTCCTGATGTCGCGCATGCCGATCACGAGTTTTGCCCAGTCAAACGGCCACGGCAGGCGCCAGGCGGGTTTTATGCCCACGGGACGCCAGGGCAACTTGATCGTTGAATCGTCCAAGACCGTGAACGATTCTGAACTGCGTGGGAAGTTGATCGAAGAGATCAAGAAGGCCGGGAAACCCTATGGACTGTACTTTGAAGACGTGCAAGGTGGATTTACGCTGACCACGCGGGAACTTCCGCAAGCGTTCCAGGTGCTTCCGGTGATCGTATGGCGCGTTTACGCCGACGGACGCCCTGACCAACTCGTGCGAGGTGTGGATATCGTGGGCACTCCGCTTGCGTCTTTGAACCGGATTTTGCTCACGGGGGACACTACACAGGTATTCAACGGCATCTGCGGGGCTGAATCCGGCAGCGTGCCGGTTTCGGCTTCAGCTCCGGCCATGTTGTTCAGCGAGATGGAAGTGCAAAAGCGCGCAGCGTCACGCGAGCGGCCTCCCATACTGCCGTCCCCGGGATTAGAAAATTCACCGGGCGGCACGGCACCATCGAACTCCGCCGGCGGGGTGAGGTGATGCAACTCCGACCCGCGCGCATGGGCCTCGCAATGGCGGCGATAGCCGTACTCTTCTGGATTTTCGTTCTGGCTTCTGCGTTCACTCTGCGCGCGCAAGAAAAACGCGCCCGGTTTGAGGCCGCACCGGACCCGCTCCTGCGCGCGCTCCAGGCGGAACTCGCACGATCGAAAGCACAACTCAAGATGGACAAAGTCGGCGCTCCGTTTTACATCGAGTACCGCGTCTTCGATGTGGAGCAATTTGAGGCGAGCGCCGCGTTTGGCGCGCTGCGGGAACAGAATCGTACGCGGCTGCGTTTGCTGCGCGCGCTGGTACGTATCGGCGATTACAAGGTTGATAGTTATTATGGTTCCGGTCAGGGAATCAGCGACATCCTTCCCCTCGATGGGGACGACCTGGCGCTCCGGCACCAAATTTGGCTCGCGACCGACCAGGCATATAAAGGGGCCGGGGAGGCGCTCTCGGGTAAACAATCCCTGCTGAAGCAGCTCAACATCGAGGAGCCGGTGGACGATTTCGCAAGAGCTGAGGCGGTCCAATCCATCGGCCCTGTCGCGAAACTGGATGTCGAGCCCGGGAAATGGACCAAGATGCTGGAATCAGCGACTTCGGCTTACAAGACCGACCCGCAGATTCAATCGTTTGGGGCCACATTGAGTTTTATCGCCCTGACCGAATATTTCTTGAACACGGAAGGGACTGTCACGCGGCAGGGCTCAACGCACTACCTGATGACCCTGGGAGCCAGCGAGCAGGCTCCGGACGGGATGCGTCTGGACAGGTCGCCGCAATACGCATCGAGCCGCATTGAAGAAATGCCCACGCCCGACCTATTCCATTCCGACGCGCTCAAACTCGTGGAGCAGATGAAGAAATTGCGCGCAGCTCCCGTCGTGGACGAAGAATACCGCGGCCCGGTCCTTTTTTCGAATGACGCTGCCGCCGACATGTTTTTCGATTTGATTGCTCCCAACGTGCTCGGGCGAAGGCCTGCGCCGGGACGCCCCGCGCGGACCACAGGGGCCTTTGCGAGCAGCCTCAAGGGCCGGGTGCTGCCCGGCTTCATTTCGGTGGTGGACGACCCGACCCTGGAGACATTCGAAGGTCACAGCCTGGGCGGGAGCTATAAGGTGGACGATGAAGGCGTACGGGTCACGCCTGTAACAGTGGTGAACAACGGCATGCTCGTAAATTTCCTGATCGGGCGGCAACCGATCCGTGATTTCCTCAATTCGAACGGACACGGGCGCGCCGCCGGCAACGGGACCACGGCGCCTGCTCCCGGAAACCTGTTCATACGCGCGGCGAAGACGAGCACGCATGAGGAACTCAAGAAGCAGATGCTCGACATGTGCCGTGATCGCGGATTGAAGTATGGCTATTTTGTGGATACGCTCGGTCCGCGCCTTACCCCGCGCGTGCTCTACCGGGTCTGGACCGCCGACGGACATGAAGAGCTGGTCCGGGGCGCCATCTTCAATGAACTCGATACACGCGCGCTCCGCAGCGATTTGACCGCCGCCGGGAGCGATCCGCTGGTCAGCAACCGTTCCGGCATACCCTTCACGTCCATCGTGAGTCCTTCGGTCCTGTTCGACGAGCTGGAGGTGAAACGCGCGGACAACACCAAGGAGAAGCTGCCGGATTACCCCGCGCCGGCTCTCAGTTCCGGACAGAACTGAACCGGTTAGTGCCTCGAAATTGCGAAAGACTATGGCAGGACTGCCCGGAACTGCTATTATTATAGGGTTCTGTCGCGCAAGCGTTCTTGTTCGATGGCAGCCTCGAATGCTGCGGCTTGTGCTCAGGGCGGGTACCTGAATTTACTCCATCAGGCGCCAGCCAATCCGGCGCGGACGTGTTTCGTCGCCCGGTAGCAAGCCACGTCGACTTGTCAGCCGAAATCAAGCCGCTTGAGCAAGCGATATCCAATATCTGTGTCGTTAATCAGACGCAGATTTTTATGTCATCAGACAGGTGAAGGCAGGGGCAAGAAATGCCGGATAAGAATTCTGTAACGCGGGTCGTTGGCATTGACCCTCAGGAGATCCAGGAATGGATCGAATCCTTCGATGCGGTACTGAAGGATGAGGGCCAGGAATCCGCGGCGCTCCTCCTCGACCGGCTCCGTGCTCGCGCGCAATTGTTAGGCGCCGGACCCGCATTCACTGCGAATACGCCGTACGTAAACACCATTCCTGTGGAGAGACAGGGAATATTCCCCGGTGACCAGGAGATCGAGCGCAGGATCAAGAGCCTGATCCGGTGGAACGCCCTTGCCATGGTGGTCCGCGCCAATCGGGTCGATCACAGCATCGGCGGTCATATCTCCACATATGCCTCGGCCGCTACGTTATTCGAAATCGGTTTCAACCATTTCTTCCGGGGACGCACGGAAGAGTTCGAGGGCGACACAGTTTATTTTCAAGGACATGCCTCTCCGGGTGTCTATGCACGCGCGTTTCTCGAAGGCCGCCTTTCCGCAAAGCAACTCGAAAATTTCCGTCGGGAACTGAGGCCGGATGGTGGTCTCTCGTCCTACCCGCATCCGTGGCTCATGCCTGATTTCTGGGAATTTCCCACGGTATCGATGGGGCTGAGTCCGCTCATGGCCATCTATCAGGCCCGCTTCAATCGCTACCTCGAAGATAGAAGCCTCAAGCCCGCCACGAATGCCAAGGTCTGGGCCTTCCTGGGCGACGGTGAGACAGACGAACCGGAAAGCCTGGGGGCCATCACTCTTGCCTCGCGCGAGAAGCTCGACAACCTCATTTTCGTCATCAATTGCAACCTGCAGAGGCTGGATGGCCCGGTTCGCGGGAACGGAAAGATCGTCCAGGAACTGGAGGCAGCATTCCGGGGCGCAGGCTGGAACGTCATAAAGGTGCTATGGGGAAGCGACTGGGATCCTCTGTTCGAACGCGATGTCGACGGGCTGTTGGTTAAGCGCTTGGGGGAAATGGTGGACGGTGAGTTCCAGAAACTCGTCGTCGAGTCTGGCGCCTACGTACGACAGCAGGTCTTTGGGACAGATCCGCGCCTGCTGAAAATGGTCGAGGATATCCCCGATGAGGCATTGCGCACGCTGCGGCAGGGCGGGCACGATCCGCGAAAAGTGTATGCCGCCTATAAGGCGGCCGCGGAGCACACAGGTTCGCCAACGGTCATACTCGCTCGCACGATCAAGGGCTATGGTCTCGGCGAGAGCGGTGAGGGCAGGAACATCACTCACCAACAGAAAAAGCTTAATGAGGACGAGTTACGCGAATTCCGATCGCGTTTCGGTATTCCCATCAATGACGAACAGATCGCCGACACGCCATTCTACCGTCCACCCGAAGACAGCCGCGAATTCCAATACATTCGCGCGCGCCGGCAGGAGCTGGGGGGGTATGTACCGACCCGCAAAGTGCGGTCCAAGCCGCTTGTCGCAGACCATGACGCATTATTTCGGGAGTTCTTGACGGGGAGTGAGGGCCGCGAAGTCTCCACGACGATGGCTTTCGTCGGCATGCTGAGGCAGATGTTGCGAGATCCTGAAATCGGCAAGCTCGTCGTCCCGATCGTGCCAGACGAGGCCCGCACTTTCGGGATGGAATCGCTGTTCCGGCAGGTCGGCATCTACAGCAGCCAGGGGCAGCTCTACGAACCTGTCGACCTTCACACGCTGCTCTACTACAAGGAGGCGAAGGACGGCCAGATTCTCGAGGAAGGAATCACGGAAGCGGGATCCATGGCGTCGTTCATCGCCGCCGGTTCCGCGTACGCCACGCATGGAATCAACACGATTCCTTTCTTCATTTACTACTCGATGTTCGGCCTGCAGCGAATCAGCGACTTCATCTGGGCTGCGGCGGACATGCGGTGCCGCGGATTTCTTCTTGGCGGGACCGCCGGCCGTACGACTTTGGCGGGTGAAGGCCTTCAACACCAGGATGGCAACAGCCATGTTCTTGCCTTGCCGATTCCCACACTCCGGGCGTATGACCCCGCGTTTGCGTATGAGATTGCCGTCATCGTCCAGGACGGCATCCGGCGCATGTACAAGGACGGCGAGAACATCTTCTATTACATCACCGTGATGAATGAACCCTATGCAATGCCTGCCATGCCGCTGGGAGTCCATGACGGAATTCTAAACGGAATGTACAAGTTCCGGGCCTCGGAAAACAAGAAATCCAGACTTCGCGCGCAGATCTTTGGCAGCGGCGCGATTCTCCGCGAAGCGCTGCGTGCGCAGGAAATCCTCGGAGAGAAATATGGCGTCGCCGCCGACGTCTGGAGCGTCACCAGCTACAAAGCGCTTTACAGCGACGGCATCAACACCGAGCGGTGGAATCTGCTGCATCCCACGCAAAAACCGCGTGTCCCTTATGTTTCTCAATGCCTTAACGACGCGCCTGGCGTTCTGGTCGCCGCGACGGACTACCTGAAAGCCCTTCCCAATCTCATCAGCAAGTGGGTGCCGCGCCGGCTTGCTGCGCTCGGAACTGATGGCTTCGGACGTAGCGACGGCCGCGAGGCGCTGCGCAACTTCTTCGAGGTGGATGCACGTTTTATCACTCTGGCCACTCTTTGCGAACTGCTCCAAGACGGAAAGATCGAGTCCGGCGTCGTGGAAAAGGCGATCAAGGATCTCGGAATCGACACCGAGAAGCCGAACCCGCTCCTGGCATAAAGTATTGCGGTGTCGTGCACTTCGGCTTTTTTAGCAGGCTGCGGGAAACGGCTCCCGGTGTGGTAATTCCGAGACCCGGCAGGAACCCGGATAAACCCCGCGAGGAGTCTCTCTTCGAAAGAAGCCGAAAGGGAGAGAGGGTTTTCGTCGCTTCGCTCCCCAGAATGACACATCCATTGAGTTTTTCTGGGAATTGTTGGACCAGGGTTAGGGGTACGCGTCGTGCGAACAGTTGTCGCAGCATTGATCAACCGGGATTCTAAGCTGTTGGTCTGCCAGCGAAAGCGTAATGATTCGCACGGATTGCGGTGGGAGTTTCCCGGCGGCAAGGTCGAAGTGGGAGAGTCACCCGCGGAAGCTCTCGTGCGCGAATTACGCGAAGAACTTGGTGTGGCGGCCACCATTGGCGGCGAGGTTTACCGCACGCAACACAGGTACGAAGAGGTCCGGGAGGATCTCATCCTGATTTTCTTCTGGGCCAATATCGGCGATTCCGCCGCGCTCCAGAACCTGGCGTTTGAGCGATTCGAATGGGCCGGTCCCTTGGCGCTGCCACACTATGACTTTCTTCCAGCCGACAAGGCACTGATCGACTTGCTCGCTTCAGGGTTTATTCGGATGGATTGACCGGTGTCCCGTTTACGTCAGACTGCGGCCGCCATCGACCACGATGACTTGCCCGGTGATAGACGGCGACTGTGCGAGGAAGATGACAGCGTCGTCGATATCCCCGGGATCGCCGGTTCGGTGCAGCGGCGCGCGCCGGATAAAGTCCTCAGCGATTTCAGGAGCGTCGCCGGGAAACGAAATCGTGCCTGGAGCGATAGCGTTTACGGTAATCTCCGGTGCGAAAGCTCGCGCCAGGCAGCGCGTCAGCATGATCACGCCGGCTTTCGACACGCAGTAATGCGTGTAGGCGGGCCAGGCGAGCAGCCCCCCGAGCGAAGCGAAGTTGATGATCCGGCCATGCCCGCTTTGGCGAAGCATCGGCGCCGCCGCCTGCGAGCATAGAAACTGGGACTTCAAATTTGCGTCGAGAATTCTGTCCCACTGCTCTTCGGTCAGCTCTTCGAATTTTGCGGGGAAAAACATTCCGGCATTATTGACCAGAATGTCCAGCCGGCCGAATTCCCTTTCAATGGCCGTGAATAGGGTGACCACATCCGCCCGATTTGCGACATCCGCCTGGATGGCGATCGCGCGCCTGCCCGCAGCCGAAATCTGCGCGATAACTTCGCCAGCCTCCGCTTTCGAATTGCGGTAATTGACGATGACGTCCGCGCCCTCCGAAGCCAGTCGCAACGCGACGCTCCGGCCAATGCGTTTCGCTGCTCCTGTAACCAGCGCTACTTTTCCCGTGAGTGGTGATCGAGACACAAGTTCCCTCTCCTAGCCGGGCTGCAGGACATCCTATCGCACTTCCTGCTGCAATGAGCCCATCGCCTAAGGGGGAAGACATTGTGCTACTCTTCGTTGTTCCGGAGACGATCCGGGAGGGGCTATGAAACTGGACCTGCTGGCGATTGCGGCGCACCCCGACGACGTCGAGTTGACCTGCGGCGGCACGCTGCTCAAGAGCGCCGCACAGGGCTACAAGACGGGCATTCTGGACCTGACCGCCGGAGAGATGGGGACTCGGGGAACACCCGAAGCGCGCTTGAAGGAGGCCGCCAGGGCTGCCCGGATCTTGCGTGTGACGCATCGGGAGAACCTGCGACTACCGGACGCACGACTCGAAGTGAAAGAAGAATACAAGCTGGCCGTGGCGCGGCGCATTCGGGCGCTCAGACCTCGCGCCGTCATACTTCCCTACTGGGATGGGCGGCACCCGGACCACTACACGGCCGCTCGACTAGGGTATGAAGGCTGCTTCCTGGCGGGATTAAAGCAGTTGCCGATCGAAGGCGAAGCGTTTCGCCCCTTTAAAATCTTCTATTCGACCGTCTATTATCGTGAAGTGCGCCCGACTTTTGTCGTGGACATTTCACCATACTTTGCGCGGCGGTACCGGGCCATTCTGGCCTATGGCTCGCAGTTCCGCCCCAAGGCCAAAGCCAAGAAATCGAAGGTGGATATCCCGCTCGACCGCCTGCATCATGAGGTGAATCTGATCGCACGCTACTACGGGCACTTGGCGGGAGTGGAATACGCCGAGCCATTCCTAGTGAAGGAAGTCATGCAAGTTGAAGATGTGGTGGCCCTTCCGGTGCGGTCGATCTAGGGTAACCCAGACTGCGCTAAGCGCCGTCACTCTCCTGTGCCATGGCAAACCCGGGCAAACCCTGGCTGGTTCCCTGCTGTTCGACGCGAACGCGCATCATTGACTCGGTTGCCGCGCCAGTGGGGCGCAGCACCGCAATCGTCGCCAGGGCCTCGTTATAGAGCCTGGTAACGAGGAAGGTTTCGCCGGTGTCGACTTTCTTCCACACCTGACCGATTTGGATCCGGTGAGTTGCCATTTATGTGCGCCTTCGAGGGTAGTGAGAACTCCGGCGGGTGTCAATCACATGCCGGGCAGGGCTTTCCATGCCGCCCAAGGAAACCTATTTTCATCATGCCTCATCTGACCACAAAGTGGGCATGCTCAGTGCGGGCGGGTGTATAATGTATGGAGATAAGGTTTGAGGGAGGAGCGATGAAACGCCTCTTTGACGCAGTTCTTGTTGTGGTTCTGGGTCTTTCGCTGGCCGTTCCGGCTGGCTTTGCGGCCCCGCAAAACGCACAGACACAATCGCAGCAGCCACAAACGCAGGACCAGCAACAGCCGTCTTCTTCTGACCAGCAGCAGGCGCCGAAAGACGTCAAGCCCGGTTCGGAAAAGGACGTCAACTCCGTCGGGAACCGCAATGTCGGACATGGTGTGAACCTCTACTCCCTTGAGCGCGAAATCGCGCTGGGGAAGCAGGCCGCCCAGGAAGTCGAAAAGTCCGCCAAGATGGTCAGTGACCCCGTTGTCACCGAATACGTGAACCGCGTCGGTCAAAACCTCGTGCGGAATTCGGACGCCAAGGTGCCTTTCACCATCAAAGTGATCGATTCGGATGAAATCAATGCTTTCGCCCTGCCGGGCGGCTTTTTCTACGTAAACAGTGGATTGATTCTGCGCGCCGACGAAGAAGCGGAACTGGCTGGCGTGATGGCGCATGAAATCGCGCACGTCGCTGCGCGGCACGGCACCAAGAACGCGACCAAGGGAGAGATCATGCAATGGGCGTCGATCCCATTGATCCTGCTCGGGCCGGGCGGCTGGGCGGGCTATGGTCTCTATCAGGGCCTCAACCTGGCGATTCCCATCGGCTTCCTCAAGTTCTCGCGGGACGCCGAACGGGAGGCCGACTACCTGGGTCTGCAATACATGTATAAGGCAGGCTATGACCCGAACGCGTTTGTGAGCTTCTTCGAAAAGATCGAGGGGGAAGAGCGGCGCCATCCGGGCAGCATTCCCAAGGTCTTCTCCACGCATCCGCCGACGCCGGAACGCGTCCAAAAAGCCCAGCAGGAAATTGCGACGATCCTGCCGGCGAGGGATGAGTACGTCGTCACCACCTCGGAGTTCGATCTGGTCAAGGTCCGGCTAGCAAAAATTGAAAATCGGAACAAGCTCGAGGAGAAGAAGTCGGGCGGGGACAAGCCCACGCTGCGCACGCGAACCGAAAAACAACAGCAGGACAAGGCCGACAAGCAGCAAACACAAACGAGCGACGACTCCGATCCTGACCGTCCGGTGCTCAAGAAACGGACCGACGACGGACAGTAACTCGGCTTACGGAAATTGAATTTGAATAATGAAGGGCCGCCCGGTGATTTTGGACGGCCCTCTTTGTTTTTCGGCCTGGCTGGCTGGTGGTTTGAAATTCTTTAGCTCGATTGCCACGAACCTGGCTGGTGCGCTACGCCCATACGGCGCATCTCTTCCGCGTAATACTTGCGGTAAAGGACGTCCCACTCTTCGCTTCCTTCGAGGATCTCTTTTTTCTGCGAGCTGATTTTCTTGCGGACTTCAGTGTCCACAGTTTCTTCTTCTTTCAATAGTTCTTGAAGAATCTGCACGGTTTTTTGGCGGATGGTATCGCGGTCTTCGACGAATTCCACTTCGTCGCACGATACCAGCACGTCGGTGACGATATGGGAGAGACGAATTGTTTTCTCGCGGGTCAGTCGCATCGATTGGTCTTGGCTCTTCCGTTTCGTTCCGCTCCACGACAGAAGTGCGGCCGGCAAACCCCCGGTTTCATCGGAGGATGAGTTTCCTCTGCCGCGCCAGTTCGCCCTTCACTTTCTTGTACATTTCCTGATAGGAAGCGCCAGCGCGCCGCATGTCGTCGGCATACTGCGTCAGAATCTGGCGGACCTCCTCGTTCAAGCGGTCTTCAATGCTGATTTCATCCTGCATCGCGGCTCGCAGTTTCTTCGTCAGTGCATCGGCAGAAGGCGTCTCAATCATTTTCGAGGCAAGCAGCCGCTTGACGATCTCACCTGCCATGTACCCAACGTAATCCCGCGATAGCAGCATCGTGTCCGATCCCTGACAATTTAAGGAAAGCAGTGTACTGTCCCGCGCGAAGAAGTGTCAAGGAAGGTTCAATCGATACGCGTTCTGCAAATACGGTCAAAGATGGCCAAATCGCGCAGAAAGGGCGCAATCGACCCAAGAATTCCATCTAACAGACTGCGAAATATTGCCCCGGCCTGATCAGCAAAGAGGATCCAACCAAATTAGAGCTGACCTTACGGCCTTCGGCTCTTGAGCCACTCATAGTTTGCGGCGGCAATCCCCACGAGTAGAAAGAGCAGAGCGCCCTTGTAGAAGCTCATATACCCAATTGTGGCTCCTTGAATTGCACTCCCGGGTATCTCGACGCCAAGCGCGTAAAATCCTCGCATTACCAGAGCGATGGCCACACACGCCAGTCCCAGCCAATAACTGAATTGGGAAATCATCCTATCCATGATTATTCTCCTCTCGGTTCTATTAGAAGGATTTGAGCCCTGATCGTGCTGCACAGTACGTCCAGTTCTCACCGATGTCAAGTTTACAGGTAATGACGAATTTTCCCACACCACGAATATACTCACTTGGAAATGAGAAGGATTTGATCTTTCGAAGATGCGGTGGTTTAGGACCCGTTCTGAATTGAGCACATACCGCTTACTGTAATCAAAAACATTTTCCGGCCAGAGAGAGGTCATGATACATTCTATTCGTCTTTAGGCACTCTAGCGATTTCATTCCCCCCCTTCCGAATGAACGCCGCGTACTTCTGCAGGATTGAGAGCATCAGGTTCACAGATCTGCAATAAGTACGTAAATCTGAATACCTATGTGTGGCATGCGATGGATCGTGAGCGTTTCCGTATGACTCATGAACCCGGGTCATGGCCTGGCGGATCCGCCTGAGGCGTGATGATGAGTACTAAGATTTCCGTTTTCCTAGTGGCTGGCAATCGACTTCTGCGTGAAGCTCTTGCGAGACTTTTAGGCAAGAAGGGCGATTTCGACGTCTGTGGCGTGTCGCCCTGCGTGCCTGAAATAACGTCCTCCATCGCTGCGCTGGGTGCGGACGTTCTGGTCTTGGATTCGATCACTGTTCAACTCTCAGACTACGCATTGATACCTGAGATTGCGAAGCAAGCTCCAAACGTCAAGGTCGTCCTCATCGATATGGACGACGATCCAGAGATCTTTCTCGAATGCGTTCGAGGGGGCGCGGTGGGGTATCTGCTAAAAGACGCCTCTGCTGCCGACGTCATTTCCGGCGTGCGCTCTGCGGCGCAAGGGCGAGCC
>JBGPXQ010000062.1:0-10533 GCA_041492805.1 Terriglobia bacterium
TATCCTGAAGCGTCGTGAACCCAGCGTACATATCCGCCAGGGCGTAGTGCTGCCCCACGAGAAGAGCGCGCGCCTCGTTAGGTTCCGGGTCCTGCATCAGGTGGACGTGGCGATCGATCAAGCCGGGAAGCACGGTCGCGCGGCTGAGGTCGATCACCGTGGCGCCCTGCGGGATCCGCACGCGGTCGGCCGGCCCGACATCCGCAATCCGGTCGCCCTGGATCAAGATCACCTGGTTCACCAAGTTCGTTCCCGTCTTCGGATCGAACAAGCGCCCGGCGCGAATGGCGACACCTTCCGGGGGCGGAGGTTGCATCGTGAGCCGCGAGGCGTCGAATGGCGCCGCTTCAGGCCGGGCTTGGGCAAATGCGGCCATTGGATCGTGCGCGAGCAGAACGATTGCAACGAACACAAAAACCATCCTCAATACATATTTGCTGGGCATCGCAAAATCCTCCGGAGTGATTTCTGATTCGTGCACGAATTCAGGCAAGGCATACTTCTACACCCTTACGTCCTGGTTTCAAACTGAAAATCCTCGCGGAAGAATCTTCCTGCCCCCTTGCCTCCTGCCTCATATCATCTATTCTGTGTGTCATGGATCGCGCGAACATCGTGATTATCGGCGGCGGCGTGGTGGGATGCGCCGTGGCGCGCGCGGTGTCGCAGCGTTGGAGCGACGTCTTCCTCGTCGAGCAGATGCCGAAGCTCGGCATGGGAGCGAGCACGCGCAACAGCGGCGTGATTCATTCGGGCATCTATTACCCGCCCGGCTCGCTCAAGGCGAAGTTGTGCGTCGCGGGCAACCGGATGCTGCACGAATTCTGCGCGGCGCACAACGTGCCACATCGGAATTGCGGGAAGCTCGTGGTGGCGCACGGCAGCCAGCAGGAAGCGGCGCTCGAACATCTGGCCGAAAACGGCCGCACGAACGGCGTCGAAGGCCTGCGCCTGGTGGATCGCGCCACAGTACGCGCGCGCGAGCCGCACATCGAAGCGACCGCCGCGCTCGAAGTGCCTTCGACCGGCATCGTTTCAGCGGAAGATCTTGTGAAGACGCTTGCACGCATCGCTGCCGATCAGGGCGCAAGCCTGCTGCCGCACGCGCGAGTCGTGCGGCTGGACCCGCGCGCGGATTCAATCGCCGTGACGCTTGCCGAAGGCGACGCGAGCGATCCGGCGCACGTGACGGAGGAAACCATCGAGGCGCGGTGTGTGATCAACTGCGCGGGGCTCTATGCGGACGAAATTGCAGCGATGCTTGGGAACCGCAGCTATCGCATTTATCCCGTGCGCGGGGAATACTGCGAACTGGTGCGCGCAAAATCGTACCTGGTGAACAATCTTGTTTATCCGCTTCCCCACGACGATGGGCTTAGCCTCGGCGTGCACCTGACGCGCACGCTCTGGGGCACGGTGCTGGTGGGTCCGACGGCGGATTATATCTCCGAGAAAAACGACTACGAGCGCAACCGCCTGCCCATCGAAGAATTTGTGCGCCGCGCAAAACCCTTGCTGCCGGAGATTGAAGCCGCGGACCTGCAGCTTGCCTACTCGGGGATTCGCGCGAAGCTGGTGCCGCCCGGGCACGCTGGGCTCGCCGACTTCGTGATCACGCGCGATGCAGGCGCGCCACGCGCCATTCAGTTGATTGGGATCGAATCGCCGGGGCTGACGTCATGTCTGGCGATTGCAGAACAAGTCGTTTCACTTGCCGCGGAAGTTTTCATCTAGCCTTACTTTTCCGCAAATTTCAGTGCACCAGATCAGATGCAAAGACCAGGGTAACGCCCTGGCGCGCGACCTCCGGAAGCATTTCGGCGAGAACCTGCAGTGTTTCCGGATGCGGATGGCCGATGGCCAGCGCGGAGCCTTTTTCGCGGGCATCGCGAACGGCCAGGGCAAATTGCTCCCGGATAGAGCCGGGCGACTGCTCATCGTCCAGAAAAACATTACGCGACGTCGCGGGAACGCCCGCGGCGTGCGCCGCGGTCTCCGCGACGGTGGCTGCCGTCGTCCGGCTGTCCACAAAAAACAAGTTGTGCTCGTGCAGCAACGGCATCAACTCGTTCATCAGTGTGCGGTCGGAAGTGCCTAGCGAGCCTTCATGATTGTTCACGCCTACAGCGTACGGCACGGTGTCCAGCATCGCCGCGAAACTCTGTCCCACAGCGCTCGAATCCATGCCCGGATGCAACTCAATCGATTCGTCCTTTTCCCCGCCGGTCGAGGCTATCGGCAGGTGAAGCAAAACCTGATACCCGCGCCGGTGCGCTTCCTCAGCGATTTCTCCGGAATTGGGCAAATGCGGGAGCACGGACAGAGTCAGCGGATAGGACAGTCGAAAAAGCGCGTCGGCCTGAGCGCGGTCGTTTCCGAGATCGTCAATCACGATCGCAAGGCGCGGCCGGCTGGGCGCTGTTTGGGCGGAGGAGGTAACGGCCAGCGGCGTAATGAGATGAATCGACTGCGTGCGGCGGCCGTCCAGCATGTAATCGAAGCGCTCTACGCCGGGCGGCCCCGGGCGCGCCACGCGCTGCAGGTGATGAAACTCGGCGACGCGGGCGAGTTCCTTCTCGATCGCATCATGCGCGGCCCGGTCGGGAACGCCTAAGTGGGTGAGTGGCACTGTGATGTAGATGTGATCGGCAACAAGGGCTTGGGGCTTGCCGGGCCGGCGTGCGGCAAACTCGGGGCGCATTCCAACTTCAGCGCGGCCGCTGGTTGCATTTCGCGCGGCGAAAACAAGTTCGCGAGTTACCGCACGGACTTGCGCGGTGGCCTGGCGAGGGGGTTTCTTGCAACCAGTCGCGAAGAGCAGCGCGAGGCCAAACAGGAAAAGAAGTAAAAAATATAAGCGGGAAATACGCGCGACATGCTGTCGGAAGCCGTTCGAACAGCGCCTCACACGTCAGGCGGCCTTATGGCCCTCGCCGCCTTTGAGCAGTTCGAGCGCCTTGTTGTAAACCGGATCATCCGATTTCGGCAACTGGCCGGGACCCAACGGCACCGGTTCTTCCGTGTCGGGGTTCTCAGACGGATCCTGGGTCTTTGGATGCACTTCAAGCGTCGGCGCAACGCCCTCCTCCACGATGGACTTGCCTTCCGGCGTGGAATAGAACGCGACCGTGAGAATCACTGCTCCGCCATCATCGAGTGGGATAACTTTTTGCTCGGATGCAGTCCCGAACGTGCGTTCGCCCAGGATCTCGCCTCGTTTGTTGCCCTTGATTGCAGCAGCGAGGATTTCCGCAGCTCCCGAGGTGCTCGGCGCAATCAGGACGTCCACCGGGGCGCGCCACACGACTTTGTCGGGCTCCGCCGAGAACTCCTTGCGGGCAACCGTTTGTCCTTCGAGAGAGGTGATTTTTCCGGAAGGCAGGAAGAACTGGGCTGCAGCAATCGCGTCCGGAACTTGTCCGCGCGTGCAATCTCGGAGATCGAGCACGAGTTTGTGCATGCCCTGCTTGTCAAACTGCACAAGCTTATCGCGCAGCTCCGTCACATCAAGCGTCTCGATGGCCGGTAGCCGCACATAAGCGATGTCTTCAGCGACACGCTCCGCCACAATGTGTTGCGGGCCGATCACTGCGCGGGTGATGCTGATTTCCTGCGGTTCCGTTTTGCCGCGCCGTACGATGGCTACTTTCGCGACCGTGCCCGGCGCGCCCTGCAAGAGCATCGTGGCCTGCCCAACCGACATATCGCGCGTACTAAATCCGCCAATGGCTTCGAGAATTTCTCCGTCGCGCAGGCTGGCTTTCTCGGCCGGGCCGTCTGGCACAACCGATACGATGACGATGTATCCATAACGCTTCGACACTGTCATCCCGGCTTCACCATGCAGCGAGTTCTTCATGCGGTCGCGGTAGTCCGCATACTCTCTCGCGCTGAGATATCCGGACTGCGGGTCGAGGGATTCGAGCAGGCCGTGCAACGCCCCGGCGGTGACCAGGGTCATGTTCGGCTCGTCGACGTAGTCTCCCTGGATGTGCTGCAAGACCTCGCCGAACACGCTCAGCGAACGGTAGGACTTGTCGTCGCTCGTCTTGCCTAGAACGTAGCCCAAACCGACATACAGAAATACAACGACGGAAAGGGTGACGACAGAAATTCTTGCGAGGCGGCTCATCGTTTGTTTGCCTCTGATCTCTAAAACAGCCATAAAAGTATAGCACGCCCGGCGCCTGCATCGCGCGCGGATTCTAAGGGGATTATCTAGCGGTACATACCCGGTTCGCGCGCCGCAGAGGGTGAAGGCGCGCTGGCTGCAAGATCTTCAATAGTCGTGAGATACGTCTGCGATATGCGATCTTGCCAGCAAAGATGATCTTCATCCCACAGCGCCCAGAGGAATCCCAGGAAACAGGTTCCGGCAGAAACCATGTAGCCGAAACTCCTCCAAACCATCTGCCGGGAAGTGGGCACTCTCCCATCGAAACTCACCACGCGCAGTCCGCGAACCATCATCCCGGGGGTGGAACCGCCGAAGACCGTGAACAACACGAAGTATTGCGCGTAAAACAGCACGAGCGTGGCAGCGGTGACCACGCCATCGATCTTGCTGAATCCGATTTGCCCCCCCAGTGCCCAGAACAAGGCAAGCATTCCGCCATAGCTGAACAGCAGAAGTGCGGCATCCAGGAGGGCTGCCTTCCGGCGTTCGGCAAGCGAAGCAACCGGGAAAAGGACGTCCGGCGCCGCTCCAAAACCAGGATGCACGGTAACCGGACGATAAACTTCCGCGGCGGCGGATGCGATCTCATGTTTTGGGATCGAGATTTCGAGGCGCTCGGCCCGCGATCGCCGGCGAAGCGGTGAATGCGCGTTAGGCGCGGGCGGACCAAATGCAGGGGCGGTATCGGCGTCCTCCATTGAGGGTGCCGAGACTGCTTCAAACGGCAGCGCGGACTGCACGTCGGAGGTCGCGCCACCCTGGCGGCGGGCGCGATACGCATGAAGCCGGTTGGACACCTCACGCCGCCACTCCGGTTCGATAGCCAAGTTGCCCTCTGTGGGAGTGATGACACGACGCGAAACCACGGTCCGCCCGGAATGGCCAAGGGGCGCATCACAAAAACAACAAATCTCAGCCGGTTCGCCGTTAACGGCGCCGCAATGCTGGCAGGTTTTTATCACCGATCCGTTTTGCGCTGCGGATGTCTCGCCGAACGGATTTCGGGAGTCGCAGGCATTTTAACAGCGGTGCGAGCAGCGGAAACGAAAACCTTCGAATTGTCGCGAATTGGATACCCCGGGCAGCGCGGAGAGTGTCATCCGAATCTATGCAAGGCGGTGCCGGCGGACCGATTCACCAGCGTTGTAAGCATCCGGGGGGAATGCTAGGCTAACGAGCTATTTTCGGCGAAGCGGTTCTCGCTTGCCGTTCTTCAGGCAAGCGGCAGCGCAAACTCATGGCTACCTTCCGCAAGATCATCGGCGGGGTTTCGACGCGGGCCCTGTGCGCCGTGCTCGTTGGCGGTGCAGCGGCGTCCGGCGTCGCGGCACAACGAGCGCCCCTGCCGTCCGGCGAAGCGACGGTGCGTCTGGAAGCCGAACAGCAGCGCAAGGAAGGCGACGTATTTTTCGCCGATGGCAACGTCGAAATTCAATACCGTAATTTTCGGTTGCGCGCCGACCATGTGCAATACAACGCGAAGACGTACGTGGCTGAGGCGCACGGCCATGTCCAACTGGACGTGGACACGCAGCACTTAGCGGCGGACTCTGCCGATTTCAACGTAAAAACAGGCGAGGGCCGTTTCGAGCACGTACGTGGCGAAGTGCGAGCGGAACATCGGCCGAATGCCTACATCCTGGTCTCGCCCAACCCGCTGACTTTCGAGGCGCAGGAGGTACGGCGACTCGACAACCGCACCTACACGATCGAGCGCGCCTGGCTGACTGTGTGTGAACCGGACAAACCCAACTGGAAATTTTACACCACACACGCCACGGTGAATGTAGATCGTTCCGTAGCGCTGGTGAACGCCAACTTTCGCATGTTTCGCATTCCATTGATATACCTGCCGTACGCGACGGCTCCGGTCGGAAGCAATCTGCGGCAATCCGGCTTCCTGCTGCCCGAGTTCAGCGAAACATCGCTGAAGGGCGTTGTGGTGGGTGATGGATACTACTGGGCGCCGAAGGACTGGACGGACCTTACTCTCGGTGCGGCATATCTGAGCCGGCGCGGCTGGCAGCAAAACGTCGAATTCCGCGCCAAGCCCTGGGAAAATGTAAGTTTGACAGCGCAGTACTTCGGCGTCATCGACCGGGGATTGCCGGATCCGACGACGGGCCTGCGGGTCAAACAGGGAGGCCACTCCGCGCAATTCGGTTTCAATGCCCTTCTGAACAACGGATGGCGGGCCGTTGCGGATCTCAACCAGCTCACCTCGCTGACTTTTCGGCTGGCCTTTTCACCGACATTCGGTGAAGCCGTAAATTCCGAGGTGCGCAATTCGGCATTTTTGACCAACAATTTCCACGGCTTCAGTATCAATTTTGCGGCAGGGAGCTACAAGAACTTCGTGAACGCACAGCCTGAAATTGTCGTCGTGCTTCGCAATGCTCCGGAAGCACGATTCGGTTCTGTCGATCAGGCTCCATGGAAGCGCCTGCCGATTTATTTCGGCGTGGATGCTTTTGCGGGAGCCGTCCATCGAAGTGATGAGAAGTTGGTATCAGGAACAGAAGTGCCGGGAATCGAAACGGCCGCAGCCGTCGAGCGCTCGGAATTCGCGCCACGCGTCGTCGTGCCGCTGCATTGGGGGCCGTGGCTTGGCATCACGACGAGCTACACCGTCCGGACCACGAACTACGGAGCGCAGGCGCTTTCGGGAACGGTCGTCAGTGACTCCCTGCGCCGCACTACGGGCGAGTTGAGTGTTGATCTGCGGCCGCCGTCGCTCGAGCGCGTATGGGAAAACAGGACCGGGAAATGGAAGCATGCGATCGATCCGGAAATCACCTACAACTACGTGCGGGGCGTCAACCAATTCGACCACTTCATTCGCTTTGACGAAGACGAAACACTGACGGATACGAATGAATTCATGTATTCGATCACGCAGCGGCTGTTCCACCGCACAGGCGACGGCCAGGCCAACGAGATTGTCAGCTGGCGCGTGGCGCAGAAGTACTACTTCGACCCGACGTTCAACGGCGCGCTCGTTCCCGGAACGCGCAACGTCTTCCAGGCGCTCGATTCCATCACGCCGTTCGCCTTTGCTGCCGAGCCGCGCCGCTTTTCTCCGATCGATAGCGATCTTCGCGTGACGCCTGGAGGACTGTATGACGCGCAGCTCCGGCTGGAGTACGACACTATGCGCCACAAAATCACGACCGCCGGCACTCTGCTGAAAATTCGCCCGTATCAGAACTTCAACTTTACAGTGGCGCATTTTTCCATCGACAACACCAGCGTTCTGCAGCCTCTTGCGAATCAGATCCGTTCACAGGTGGGATACGGCGACTTGAACCGCCGCGGGTGGAATGCCTCATTCGGCTTCAGCTACGACGTCAAACAGCAGCTCCTGCAAAATCAACTCGTACAGGTCAGCTACAACGGCTCCTGCTGCGGAATCGCGCTTGAGTATCGCCGTCTTGCCCTCGGTCCGGTGCGCACGGAAAACCAGTTCCGCATAGCTCTGATCATTGCTAACATCGCGACGTTCGGAAATCTCCGGCGGCAAGAAAAGATTTTCTAGCGGCTCGATACTCAAGATCTCAAAAGAATTTTCGGGTCCGGGCGACACAAAATGACGAATGAAGGGCTCCTGGCATTTGCCACGATCGAAGAACTGGCCGTGCTCCTGGCGAACTGCAAAGTCTCTCCCGTCGAGCTGACCGAGCAGTTTTTGCGCCGGATCGAGCAGCACAATCCCCAACTCAACGCGTATCTGACGGTCACGGCAGACCATGCGCTCGCCGCCGCGCGCCGCGCGGGAAAAAAGCTAACTCGCCGCCGCGGATCGGGCAGCCGGAATCATCCGCTCCTCGGAATTCCCATCACGTTCAAAGACAATATCTGGACGCGCGGGATCCGGACGACAGCGGGATCGAAGGTCCTGCGTGATTTCGTCCCTGCGGAAGACGCAACCGTCGCGCGGAAGCTTGCGCGCGCAGGCGCCATTCTGCTCGGCAAGACCAATCTGCATGAGTTCGCCTACGGGATTACCACCAACAATGCGCATTACGGCGCGGCGCATAATCCCTGGGCACTCGATCGCATTCCCGGCGGATCTAGCGGGGGCTCTGCCGCAGCTATTGCGGCGGGCCTTTGCGTGGCATCGGTCGGCACGGATACGGGCGGCTCCCTCCGGATTCCCGCTGCCATGTGCGGCATCGTAGGGCTGAAGCCAACCTTCGGGCGTGTGAGCGTATTTGGCACCGTGCCTCTGGCCCCGAGCTTCGATCACGTCGGCCCTTTAGCGCGAAGCGTCGCAGACGCGGCAATCCTTCTCGGTCTGCTCGCCGGGCGCGATCTGTTGGACCCGACATCTTCGGCACATCGCGTTGAAGATTTCAGCGCAGCTCTCCGCAAGCCGCTTCGGAAGTTTCGCCTTGGCCGCCCGCGCGAATATTTCTGGGAGAAGCTCGACGGTGAAGTGCGCAGCGCAACTGAAGCGGCGGTACGCGACATGGAAAAGCATGGGGCGACGATCCGTGAAATCTCTCTTCCGCATTTGAGAGAATCGGTTGACGCTGCCACGAATATTTCACTCGCCGAAACGCGCCGCTGCCACGAAGCGGCAGGGTATTTTCCCGCGCACGCCGGCGAATACAGCGAAGAAGTGCGCCAGCGGATCGACGCGGGCGGGAACGTGCTTGCCGTGCAGTATCTCGACGGGCTTGACGTGCAGAAACGCGTGCGCGCCGAATTTGACGCCACGCTTCGAGAGGTGGATGCAATCGTAGCGCCCACGGTTCCCGCTCCCGCGCCGCCCATCGGTGCGGAACACATTTACATCGATGGCGAGCAGATCGGCGTGCGCGCTGCGATGGTGGGGATGAATCGCCCGGCAAACTTCACCGGCCATCCAGCGATCTCGGTGCCATGCGGTTTTACCCGGGATGGCTTGCCCATCGGGCTGCAATTAATCGGCCGCAGCTTCGACGAATCCACGCTGCTGCGAATCGCGTTTTCGTATGAACGCGCGCACGCTTGGCGCGCGCGCCACCCTCGCCTCCATTGATCCTCTTGCTTGCGCGTTTCACGTGGCTTAGCCCTTTCCCGTAAGGGTGAAGAATTCCGCTGGGCAGGCAACCATCTTTGGAAAAATGGGGTGGATGTTGAATCTTCAGCTCTCCGCAGCCGTCTAATTCAAGCGGAATGATGTAGACTTGGCTGGGTTGCTCAACGGAGTTCATTGACCTGATGCAAGTTTCGATTCTTTACGCCTTCGTGGCAGGGATTATTTCGTTCCTGTCTCCCTGTGTGCTTCCCCTTGTGCCGGGATACGTCTCGATGCTTTCCGGGATCGGCGTCGAGCAGCTCCGGGCGGGCCAGCCCTCGCGCAACAGCCTGTTCGCCTCGTCGCTGGCGTTCGTTGGTGGATTCTCCGTGGTCTTCATCAGTTTCGGGGCTTCGGCGAGCGCAGTGGGCCAGTTTCTGGTGCAGCATAAGTCGTTGATGGGGCCGGTGGCCGGCGCCGTCATTATCCTGTTCGGTCTACATCTGGTCGGTTGGCTGATCAAGCTTCCTGTGAACGCCGGCCTCGTGATTGGCGGGGTGCTGGCGTTTGGAGCCGCGATCCTTTGGCGCCGTTCGGGGACCGAGACCGTGGGTCCTGGGGGACTGTTCGGCTCGGTGCAACTGCTTTCGGTCGCGCTCATTTTTCTCGCCGGGCCGTCGCTGACGCGCTGGCTCAACCGAGACATCCGCTTCCACAATCTCGGAGCGCAGACGGAAGAGGGAGCTAAATCCCGCGGCGCGCTCTCGGGCGTGACCAGCGGCTTCCTGCTGGGCTTCGCATTCGCCTTCGGGTGGACGCCGTGTATCGGCCCGATTCTCGCAGCCGTTCTCGTGCTGGCGGCAAACGCCGAGACGATTTCTCGCGGCGTTTTTCTTCTCGCGGTCTATTCCGCTGGTCTTGCGGTTCCCTTCCTGCTGACTGCGGTCGGAATCAACAGGTTCCTGCGTTTTTACCAGCGTTTCCGGCGCCATCTGCACACCGTTGAAGTATTGAGCGGCGTTTTGCTCCTGTTCATCGGCGGGCTGATTTTCATGAACCGCCTGACCTGGCTATCGGGTAAACTGGGATTTCTGAATAAGTTCGCGCTCTAACGGGTGCGGGCTTTACTTGAAGCCCGCCAGAAAAGGGGAGTTTTAGAAATGAAAAAGGGCATCCTGGTCGGCCTCGGCGTGATTGCACTTCTGACGGTCATGGTCTGGGCCGATCGGAAATTCCCCGCAGCGGGAAAGCCGGCAGCAAGCACGCCCGGCATGCCCAGCGATTCCCCGGCGCCGAACGTCGTTGTTAAAGATCTCAATGGTCGCGACGTTACGCTCGCGCAATACAAAGGAAA
>JBGPXQ010000211.1:0-4813 GCA_041492805.1 Terriglobia bacterium
AAAGTAATGCACCATGATGGAAACGACAGTCACCGCCGCGTTTCGCGCATCCACGCGCCGGAATTCGCCGGCGGAAATTCCCTCTTCGATCAAGCGCACCAGCCGCCCGTGCAGCGGCCGGTAGTATTCGGAGACAATCCACCCCATATTCGGTCCGCGGCTCATGATTTCCCGCTGGATCAGCCGTGGATAGTTCGGATGCCGCTGAACGAAGTCGAAGAAATGGTCGACGATCGCGCTGAGGCGTTTGCGCGGGGACGGCGCGTCCGCACCCGCTTCGCCAACCCTTGCACGCAATTGCGAAAGCAGTGCTTCGAGGACAAAGCGGTGTAGTTCTTCCTTGCTGCGAAAATAGTAGTAGAGAAGGGCCTTGTTGACCTTCGCCGCGCGCGCGATTTCATCCATGCGCGCCCCGGCGAGGCCTCGCTCGGCAAAAATCTCTTCTGCTGTAGCGACAATCCGCCGCGCAGTGGAAAGATCCCGCGCCTGCCGCAAGCTGCGCGGCACGCGCCGCCCCAGGCTCGCAAGCTCCCATTCATGCGGCGCGGACATCCGTGTTTGTGCTAAGGCCTTCATAGTCTGACTAACCGGTTAGTTTAGTGAATTCGTGGAGGTCAGTCAAACTATTCAGGAGGGAGTTCCGTGAATACGTACTTCATTGTTCGGAACAGGATCAGCAGATCCAGCTTCAAAGTACGGTTCCTAATGTACTCGAGATCATATGCGAGTTCCGTGGAGGGATCGTGCGGGAAGTGAAGCTCCGCCAAGCCAGCGATGCCTGGTTTGACCTTGCATCGCTCCTCAAAGCCCGGGAGAAGTCTGGACAATTCTTCCACGGCATCTGGAGACATGGGACGAGGTCCGACGAGGCTCAAATCTCCACGCAGAATATTAATAAACATTGGGAGGAGGTAGATTTCAGTTTTCCGAAGAAACGTTCCAATTCGAGTGATATCGGCACGTGGCCGAGGACGATTCATCAGCGCCATGTTTGGCTCCCATGCCCTCGTCGTACGAAACATATACAGGGATACCTTTTGACCGTTTAGACCCACGCACTCGAAATTAGTGAGGGCTGGACCGCCGTCGAAAAGTTTTGTTAATAGGCTCATCAGCAAAAGGAGGGGACCCACTAGAGTCAGGAGAACCGCACTGAAAGTTATCTCGATAACCCGCCTCATTCCTTCGCCAATCAAGTGGCGCTCACCCCCTGTTTTCAACATTGCTGAGATCTTTCGAGCCGCCATGAGAAAACCAAAAGCAACAATAAACTTCCCAATTTCTCCGGGAACCGCATTGACATGGCTCCGCCATTCCTCCCCGAAGCGTTTTCGCTGGTCTTCGGGTAAGCGCGAAACCGCGTGTTTGACGAATCCCTCTACAACCCACGGCGTCCAAGCTTTGAATTCGTCGGCAAGTTGCCGCGACAGAACCATGCGAAGAACGCCCCCAAGTAAAACTGCAAGAAAAATTGAGAGGCCTATGATCGATCCCATGCGAGCCCCCCTATTGCGGATGTCACCTCTTTAAAAGCTAATTGCGCGTTTCTCGTTCCCATGGGGGTAATCCGATATAAGCGACGCCGAGGTCTCCCCAGATCGTGTGGATCCCCTTCTTCCCATCGGCTTTCCAACCAGCGAGCCCGTTCCAATCGAAGCAGAATTGGATAAAGCGTCCCAGAGGGGAGATCGGTCACTCGGCCAATATCAGCGCCCGAAATGTCATCCCGCACGCACGACATTAGAACCCCTAGGACTTTGATGACCTGCGTAGTGAGCCGAGGATTTTCTGTGCCCATAGTAGTTATTCTACATAGGGTCGACGGAAATTGCAACACCTTCTTGTAGACGGCAAAATGTTGAGCCTTGCAGACAGTCCAAATCGGTCTCCCCTTCAACGAGAGAACCATCGGTACAGCATGTTGAACTCAGGGAAGAAATCGATAGCCTGCGGGAGGGGTCAGACGGCCGGGTTTATACTTCGAGGGTGCCGGGGGAAGGGCCAGCGGGAAGCTCGATTGTGTATTTCGTGCGCTGTTTCTCGCGATGTTGGGCCAGGGCCAGGTCGATCAGGCGGGCGAGCAGATCACGGTAGCTGAGGCCGGAGGCTTCCCAAAGCTTCGGGTACATGCTGATCGAGGTGAAGCCGGGGATCGTATTGATTTCGTTCAGGAGGATGCGGCCGGTGCGGTGTTCGAGGAAGAAGTCCACGCGCGCCATGCCCAGGCATTCGAGCGCGCGGAAGGCTCGTACGGCGTATTCCTGAAAGCGCTTGACCTGGGCCCGCTTCAGTTTGGCAGGGATCAGGAGTCGCGTGCCTTCTTCGAGATACTTCGCGGCGTAGTCGTAAAATTCGCGGTGCGGCACGATCTCGCCGGGAATCGACGCCTTGGGGTCTTCGTTGCCCAGAACGGAAACTTCAATTTCGCGCCCGCGGATCGCGCGCTCGACCAGGATTTTCTGCGCGAACTCGGCGGCCAGGTCCATTGCGGCGGCTAATTCCTTGGCGTCGTGCGCTTTGGTCATGCCGACCGAACTACCCAGCGTCGCAGGCTTGATGAATACCGGGAAACGAAACTTCTTGCGGATTGCGCCGAGGACTTTGCTGCGCGTCCGTTCCCATTCGGTCCGCGGAACTGCAAGAAAATCGCCGACAGGAAGCTTCGCCTGCAGGAACAGCCGTTTCTGCATGTCTTTGTCCATGCCCACCGCTGACCCCAGTACGCCGGAGCCGACGTACGGGAGTCCGGCGAGATCGAGCAGGCCCTGCACCGTGCCGTCCTCGCCGTACGTGCCATGCAGCACGGGGAAAACAACGTCCACGCGCAGCGCGTCCGAGCGCGAGTCACCAACTGGAACAAGGGCCGCGACATTCGGATCGGCGGACAGCATGACGCGCTGGCCCGAGCGCAACACTTCACTCAGCGACTTACTCTGCAATTCGGGCAGCATCCTGTGCGCCGCCGTTCCGGCGAGCCACCGGCCATCCTTCGTGATGCCGATAGGGACGGCTTCGAATTTCGCCGGGTCAAGCGCCTGGATCACAGACGCAGCAGAGATCAGCGAAACCTCGTGCTCGCCCGAACGTCCGCCGAACAATACGCCCACGCGCATCCGCTTTTTTTCTGTAGTCATAAGTTATGCGATCCGTATGATAAGCCCCGTTTCTTGTCCAAATTTCTCACAAGAACTCCCTAGCAGTTCCCGGCCGGTCTTATTGCAAGCAGCCACAACACGGGTCCGATGCGGCCTGGTAGCACAGGCTTCAGCCTGTGTCCGCCACGATTACAATCGCAAGAAGCGCACAGACTGAAGTCTGTGCCACTAAAGCCCCCGCGCACTGTCGCGATCTTCAACGCGGCAAGCTGATCTCCCAGAGCAATTTCATTACGCGCTCATCAGAAATTCGGGCTGGGCAGGCTGCGGAACAGGCCTTCAGGTCCGTCATTCCGAGCGAAGCGAGGAATCTCTCATTCAAAGAGGTCAACAAAAAAGGGATTCCTCGTCGCTTCGCTCCTCGGAATGACATGCAAAGTTAGTTTTTCGGCGGCCCGCACCTACAAAATCTTCTTTCCCAATCCGGAAAGCACCATTTCGACGCCCAGTAGCGCCGTTTTATTGTGCAAATCGATCACCGGATTGATTTCGACGACTTCGAGCGACACCATCGCTTCGCTGTCCGCGATCATCTCCATGGCCAAGTGGGCCTCGCGATAGGTTACGCCGCCGCGCACGGGCGTCCCGACTCCGGGCGCATCGGTCGGGTCCACGAAGTCCATGTCCAGGCTGACAGCGGCGCCGGCGGTGTCGTCGGTGACGAAGCGCAACGCTTCGCTCATCACTTCGCGCATGCCGCGCTCGTCGATGTCGCGCATCGTAAAAACGTGGACGCCGGATTCCTTGATCAGGCGGCGCTCCTTCGAGTCCAGATCGCGCACGCCGACCAGCGCGACGTTGCGCGGTTCGACCTTCGGCTTGTAGCCGAGCATGTCGACCAGTTCCGGCGCTCCGTGTCCGATGATCGCAGCAAGCGGCATGCCGTGAATGTTGCCCGAAGGCGAGCTTTCCGGCGTGTTCATGTCGCCGTGCGCGTCAAGCCACAAGTAACCGACGCGTTTCGATTGCCCGCGAAAATAGTTCGACACCCCCGAAAAGGAACCCACGGCGATGGAGTGATCGCCGCCAAGCACCAGCGGCACAAAACCTTCCGTGAGCGTGCGCTCGGTCATTTCGGCGAGGCCGCGGCAAGTTTCAGAGATTTCATTCAGATACTTGGCGCGTTTCTCGCCGTAGTGTTGTTCCTCAGGCTGCTTCACGGCGACGTTGCCGATGTCTTCGACCGTGTGGCCCAGCGCCTTCAAGCGCTGCTGCAGTCCGGCGACGCGCAGCGCGGACGGACCCATGTCCACTCCCCGGCGGCTTTGGCCGAGGTCCATCGGCACTCCGATGATGCGAATCTTTAGGGCCATTTATGAAACCCGCGCCGGTTTCCCTGAGAACGGAAAGGAGCGAGTCCTTAAGGATAGACGCGATAAATCCCACAGGCAACAAAAACCCCAATCCATGCAGCCTCCGCGACACCGGTGTCCTAAAGGTGTCCAAATGAAGCAACGCTACGGAAAATGGCTGGCCGACTGGCGAGACGCCAGCGGCACACGCCACCGCAAGGCTTTCGACATGAAGAAGACAGCGCAGCGGCATCAGGACCGCATGCAGCGAGAGAGCGCCGAAAAAAAAGACCACGCCTCGGCAACGTCGCCGCGATCTGCGACGCGTGGGTCGAGGCGCAAAGCGGCCCGCGCCAGAAAATCTGT
>JBGPXQ010000155.1:0-6403 GCA_041492805.1 Terriglobia bacterium
CGATCGAGCGCGGCGATTCCATCACCTCGCCCGTGACTTCGGAACCGCGATGCGCGGGAAGACAGTGGAGGAAAACAGCGTCCGGCGCAGCGTGGGAAACGAGGGCGGCGTTGACCTGATACGGCGCGAAAATGGCGGCCCGCGTCTCGGCCGCGCTTTCCTGGCCCATGCTGGCCCAGACGTCCGTATAAACGGCCTGCGCGCCGGAAACGGCTTCCTCAGGCGTGCGGAATAATTCAATCGTGCCCTGCGTGGCGGCCGCATCGCGCCGCGCCGCCTCGACAATCGCTGCGTCGGGTTCGTAGCCTGTGGGCGTCGCAATCCGCACATGCGCTCCCACGCGCGCCCCGGCAATCATCAACGAATGGCAGACATTGTTGCCGTCACCGATGTAAGCGAGTTTCACCCCGCGCGCGGAACCGAACTTTTCCTCGAGCGTAAAGAAATCAGCGAGCGTCTGGCAGGGATGGTAGAGATCCGACAGCGCATTGATGACCGGAACGCTCGCATGGGCCGCCAGGGTCTCAAGCGCCTCCTGCGAGTACACACGCGCGACAATCCCATGCACCCACCGCGAAAGGCTCCGCGCAACGTCGGCAATCGATTCGCGCTCGCCGAGATGAGCATTCGCATGGTCGAGAAAAATGGCCGAGCCACCCAGACTCTTAATCCCGACTTCAAAAGTAACGCGCGTGCGCAGCGAAGGCTTTTCAAAAATCATCGCCAGGAACCGGCCGGCGAGGGCGCTGTTGTAGCGGTCCGGGTGGGCCTTGACGTCCGCGGCCAGGCGAAACAGTTCGCGTACGTGTACGGCGTTCCACTCCGTGCCGGTCAGAAGGTCGGAGGCGAGACTCAATGCAGGGGCGTGCGCATTCATGTTCACCTCGCAGCCGCAAGCGCCTGGGCTGCGGCGGTGGTGGGTACGGCCGGCAACTTGGCGGGCCGCTCGGTTTTCGCAAAGACCGATTCGAGCTTGGAAAGGCCTTCCTTCACCTGTTGCGCGGTCAAGATGAACGGCGGCAGCAGGCGCAGGATGTGTTCGTGCGTGCAGTTGATGAGGAGTCCCTGTCTGAGCGCCTCGGCGACGTACGGAGCGCCCTCGACGTCCAGGTCCACACCCAGCATGAGTCCTTCTCCGCGGACTTCGCGGATAAAATCAAACTTAGCGGCGAGCTTCTTCAAACCCGCGCGCAGCTCCGCGCCACGCACGCGAACGTTGGCGAGCAGATGCTTTCGCTCGACTGTGTTGAGGAAGGCCAAGCCCGTGGCACACACCAGCGGACCGCCGCCGAACGTGGAGCCATGAAGGCCGGGCGAAAATGCCGCGGCAAACTCCTCGCGTGCCAGGAAAGCGCCCAGCGGGAGGCCGCCCGCGAGCGGTTTTGCAACCACGACGATGTCCGGCAGGCCCGTAAGCCGCTGGAACGCAAAGGCCCGGCCCGTGCGGCCCAGGCCGCACTGAATCTCGTCGGCGATCAGCGCAGCGCCGTTTTGCGTTGCCAATTCGCGCGCGCGCTTCCAGAATGTGTCGCTCACGGGGAATATCCCGCCTTCACCCTGAATCGGTTCGATGACGATCGCGCAAACATCGCCGGTGAATTTCGCTTCCAGGTCTGCCACGTCGTTGAAGCGGACAAATTCCGCTCCCGGGACGAGCGGCTCGAACGGTTCCCTGTACTTCTGCGTGTACGTGATGGAGAGAGCGCCGAACGTGCGCCCGTGAAACGAATGTTCGAGCGCCAGGAAGCGCGTCTTTTCTCCGCCGCCGGATTTCTGGCGTGCCGCGATACGCGCCAGCTTCAGTGCGCCCTCGATGGCCTCGGAGCCGCTGTTGGTGAAAAATACGCGGTCCATGTGCGACCATTTCGCGAGCTTGGCCGCAAGTGGTCCCTGGAACGGGTTGTGAAACAAATTCGAGACGTGAACCGCGCGTCCTGCCTCGCGGCGGATCGTGCGCACCAGGTCCGGATACGAATACCCCAGCGCGTTCACGGCAATCCCGCCCAGAAAATCGAGATACTTCTTTCCGTCTTGATCGAACACGTAGCAGCCCCGCCCATGCGTGAAGATCATGCCGGACCGCTTGTAGGTGTTCATCAAATGGCGCGAGGCGTCCCGGAGGACGGAACTCTGTGCGGCGCCGGCTCCGCGTGCGAGGGCGCTCTTCCTCGATTTCCTGGTTTTCGATTTCACTGCGCCACTCCTGTGGCGCTTGCGGGGAATTCCGATGTGACACGCGTGCCGGGAAACCGTACGCCGTTCGCCGCGGCCAGCAGCCCCTTGGGCACCGAACCGCCGACGATGCGTACCTCGGGGACACCGGCAGAAAGAGCGCGTTTGCACGCCTCGAGCTTCAGAATCATCCCGCCGGAAACTTTATTCTGGCGGATCAAATCCTCGGCATCGCCGGTGGAAACCACTTTAAGCACCTTGGTGCCGTTGAGCACGCCGGCGACGTCGGTGAGATAGATCAGGCGGTCGGCGTGAATGTACTCGGCGCAGGCGGCAGCCATGTGGTCGGCGTTGATGTTGTAAAGCTCCCCGTCGGCGCCGAGGCCCAGGCACGACGCCACCGGCACAATGCCTGCCTTCCAGAACGACTCGATAAACTCCAGATTCGCGCCGGTCAAATAGCCGACAAAACCCAGACCGCCGACGACTTCGTCATGGATCATTGGCTCGGCCAGGAAGCATCCTGAATCGGAGGCGCAGAGGCCGACTGCGGGTTGTCCGGCGGCCGAAATGGCCCCGGCGAGGCGCTTGTTGAGCAGACCGCCAAGAACCATCACCGCGACGTCGCGCGTTTCGCGATCTGTCACGCGCAGTCCGCCGACGAACCGGCTCTCAATCCCCATGCGCTTGAGCGTGGCGGTGAAAATCTTTCCGCCGCCGTGCACCACCAAAATTTCGTGGCCCTGGTGGGCGAGCTGCGCCACCTGCCGCGCCAGCGTTTCCATCGCCGCCGCGTCATCGAGCAATGCTCCCGCAACCTTGACGACCATTCTCATCTGAGTCCTGTCGCCTCCTCGATGCCCAGCATCGCGTTCATGTTCTGTACAGCCTGGCCCGCGGCGCCCTTGCCCAGATTGTCGAGACAGCTCACCACCGCGAGACGCCGCCCCGCGGGATCGAGCGCAAATCCGATATCGCAGAAATTCGTGTACGCCACGTGCTGCAGCTCCGGCAGCTTCCCGGCCGGCCAGAGGCGCACCATCGGGCGGTCCGCATAGAACTGGTGGAAGAGCGTCTCGACCTCCGCCACCGTATGCGGCTCGGCAAGCCAAACGTACAGCGTCGAAAGAATGCCGCGCGCGACCGGCAGCAGGTGCGTCGAGAAAACGATGTCGTCGCCGCCGATGCCCAGATGATCGGTCACTTCCGGCGTGTGCCGGTGCGAGAACAATCCATAAGCGCGTAGATTCTCGTCTACTTCGACAAAGTGCAGTTCGCGCTTCAGTTCCTTGCCCGCTCCCGACGCGCCGGACTTGCAATCACAGACGATCCCGCGCTCGCGCGCGATCCAGCCGGACTCCACCAGCGGCCGCAAGCCGAGAATCACGCTAGTCGGATAGCAGCCGGGATTGGCGACGAGGCGAGCGCCCGGCAACTGATCGGCGTACAGCTCCGGCAGGCCGTAAACGGCTTCTTCCGCCAGTTCGCGCGGTGGCGCAGGCAACTTGTACCAGCGCGCGAACGTTCCCGGATCGCGGAAACGGAACGCGCCGCTCAGGTCCACCACGCGCAGGCCCTCGTTCAAGAGTTGCGGCACGAGTTCGAGCGACGCTTCATGCGGCGTCGCGAGAAACACCGTTCCCGCACCGCTCGCAGCTACGGCGTCGACCGAAAAGGTTCTGCACGGCGCTTCGCCCCAGCCCCGCAGGCGGGGAAAAATCTCGGTCAGACATTTCACATGCGCCGAGCTTTCGCGCAGATAGAAGGTTGGTCTCTGAATTTTCGGGTGCCGAAGGAGAAGCTGGGCCAACTCGAAACCTGCATAGCCCGTCGCTCCGACTACGGCGACCCGTTGCGGGTCACTCATCGGAGCAAGTCCTCCATTCGTTTCTGGACGGCGGCGCGTGCCTGGCGCGAGGGAGTAATGACCAAGACCGTGTCGTCCCCGGCGATCGTGCCGGCTACTTCCTTAAATTTTTCGGCGTCGAGCGCCGCGGCGAGCGGTTGCGCGCCCGAGGGCGGTGTCTTCAGTACCAGCAGATTGAACGCCGGGCGCAGGTCCACGAGAAACTCCCGAAGGGCGCGGCCGAGCGGCGGCAGGGGCGCCGAGGCTTCCTCGCCGTTCGGAAGCGGCTTGTAACCCGCCGTGGTCTTCACCAGTTTGAGCTCGGACATGTCCCGCGAAAGCGTCGCCTGCGTCACGCGGACCTTCACGTGCGACAGGCGCCGCCGCAGCTCATCCTGGCTCGAGATCGGCTCGCTCGTGATGAGTTTCAGGATCTGTCCTTGCCGGAACCGTTTGTGTGCGTTCAGTCCCATAGGTGTTCAAGATTATGCATTCAACTGCATAATTATGCGGGTCTTATCCGGTGTCTGTCAATTTATATTTTTCATTTTTCACAAGATATTTTCATTCGAAAGGTTCCGGCCGCCGGCCATTACTCGTTTGACGTGCGGCGCCGCGCACCGTAAGATTCCGCCGCCTGGAGATCATGATGTGCACCTCAAGACGCGTTCGAACGCTCTGGCTGGGGATCGTGATCTGCGCTGCTGTGTCCTTCGCCGGCTGCGGCCGCAAGGAAACCGCGCCGCTCTCCGAGGGCGAAGAAAATTCCACCGCAGCACCCGGCGCCAAGCACGCGGAAGCGTCGCTCGATCAGCAAACGGAACAGAAGCTCGATCCCCTGACCCTGGGCGACGTCGAGCTCTACCTGAAAGTGATGCGCGCGGCGGCCGAGCGCGTGAAAAACCCCACAGCAAGTGACAAATCCGCGCTCGAAGGCGCAAGAAAGATCCTCGCGGGCAGCGCCTTGGGACGCGTTCCCACGCAGGACGACGTAAAGACTCTGGAGCGGGCGAATCTTGTCGCCCTCTCGATGGATCAGATCGTTGTGGAAGAAATGAAAATTGATGGCCGGACGTACCGCGGCATCGCGGAGGCCATTGAATCCGTCGTCCAGAATCCGTCGCTAACTGTTGCCTCCGGCGGCAGGGTTCCGGCTCCGGGCCACACTCCGACACCACTTGAGAAGCGCTTAAGTGGCGTCAATGCCGCAAACGATAAGTTTCTAGCGCCCTACAGGGAAGAAGTGAAGAAGCTCATTGCGGCCGTGCGCAATCCGGCCAACCTGCCAAAGTGACGCGTTGACCCGGGGGAATAGGATTTGGCTGGATGGCGCGATGATCTGTCATCCATATTTGTGTCCCACCGGGTTGAGCCTCGGCGAATCGGGGTGTTATTCTCCACAGTATGAGTGATGTTCCCATCCGCCAATTGACCGCTGCTACTCCGGAGGCGCAGCACCAGGCGCTTCTTGAAGTGGCGGAAGCCATCTCGCAGCACCGCGATCTGGGAGAGTTGTTCCACGAACTGGCGGCGCGGCTGCACGGCGTGGTGGAGTTTGATTACCTGAATCTGGTCCTGCATGACGCGTCGCGCAACGTCATGCGGCTGCACATCCTCGAAACCGAAGAGCCCAAGAAAATTCGCCCCGGAGCTGAATTTCCGGTCGGAGAGACGCCATCCGGGTGGGTGTGGGAAACGCAGCAGCCGTTCATCCTGAACGACACGGAAGAAGAAACGCGCTTCCCTGCTCTCCTGCAGATACTGCGCGAGAACGGCGTGAGGTCGGCTTGCTCGGTTCCGCTGACGACGGCGCAGCGGCGTCTGGGTGTGCTGAGTTTCGGCCGAAGAACGGCTCACCATTACGCCGAAGGCGAAGTCGCATTCATGCAGCAGGTGGCGCGGCAAGTCGCCGTGGCGGTGGATAACGCGCTCAATCTCGAGCGCGCGCAGGCCTACCAGCGGCAGTTGGCGCAAGAGCGCGACCGGTTGCGCGTGCTCCTCGAAGTCAACAACGCTATGGTTTCGAAGCTCGATCTGCGCGCACTGTTCAGCGCAATTTCAGCCTCGCTCCGCCGGGTGATTCACCATGATTACACAAGCCTCGCGCTGTTCGAAGAGGCGACGAACCAGATGCGCGTGCTCGCGCTCGATTTCCCGCAAGGAAAAGGATTGATCCATGAAGAAATGCTCGTGCCGCTCGAGGGTTCGATTGCAGGCAGCGCTTTTCGAAGCCGCCGGCCGGTCGTCCTGGACCACACGGCCATGCAAGGATTCGATTCACCGACCTCGCGCCTGCTGCGGGACGAAGGCGTGCGCTCGGTAGTCTCCACGCCATTGATCACACACGATCGCGCGTTGGGCACGCTGAGTCTTGCAAGCCTCCGC
>JBGPXQ010000098.1:0-8591 GCA_041492805.1 Terriglobia bacterium
CGCGACGAAGCCAAAGAGCACTTCCGAAAGTCTGCAGCGGCGGCCAGGAAACCTTTCATCTATTTGTCCGCCGGTGTGAGTAACGACACGTTCACGGAGACCCTCGACCTCGCCTCAGAAACGGGTGTGAATTTTTCAGGCGTGCTGTGCGGCCGCGCCACCTGGAAGGACGCCATCCCTATCTACGGCAAATCAGGCGTGAAGGCGCTCGAAGACTGGCTCAAAGATCAAGGCGTGAAGAATATCAAGAACGTGAACGGTCGGCTGACCGCAGCAAAGCCGTGGTTCGCGTTCTACGGTGCTACTTCGGCTTCGGCGCTGGCCTGAGCGACGACTTGTAGTTCGTCCCGGGTCGACCAGGACGAGGGTTTTCTGCGAATCAACACAAAAACCCCGCGTGCGAAGAGTCTGCGTGGCAGCCCGGTCTTGCCCTCTGTAGCGCCCGCCTTCAGGCGGGCATGTGCTTGGCATCTTAAGATGCTGCCCTGAAGGGCGGCACTATAACACGGTCCAAATCTGCGTTGCCACACGGACTCTGAAGACGCGGGTTACGATAAATACAGTGCCACCGGTAGGACAAAAGCAGAACCGGATAACGCCATCCTATTTACTGGAACGGGCGGCTCCGCTTGCCAGGTAAAAGTAGCCGACCTTATTGTTCGAAGGGCTGCCGTACCACATTCGCCCCTGCGCATCGCGGAAAAGCTCCCGGATGGTGTTTTCCGAGTGCGGAAATGGGTATTCGGTGATCGTGCCGGTTTTCGGGTCCAGGCGCCCAAGCACGTCCATGTAATAAGACGAGTACCAGACGTAGCCATCCGTGTCGATGCCGATGCCATACGGAAACACGTCCTTACCGCCGGGCAAGTCGTATTCCTTGAACGTCTCGGTCCTCGGGTCAAACCGGCCGATCTTGCCATTTTGATATTCGCCAAACCACACGACGCCGTTTGAATCGAGTTCGAGCCGGCGCTCGTAACCACCTTTCGTCGGAGCAGTCCACTGAGTGATTTTCAGCGTCTTCCAATCCGCTTTCCCGATCTGGCCGGTTCCCGGATTTGTAAACCAGATGTTCCCATCCTTATCCGGTTCCAGGCCGTACGTGTGAGGAGCCTCATTCCAAAAGTCGGTAAATTTCCCCGTCTCAGGATCGAGGCGGCTTAAAGGATATCCGGTGGCCCAGACGTTTCCATGAGGATCAAAGCGGACCGTATGTTTCGAGCCAGCCTCTTCGATCCCCTCCTTGCCCGGCAAGTAGGCAGCCTGATACTCGGTGATCTTCTGCGTCTTAGGGTCCCATCTTCCTAATTTGTTGGGACCCTGCTCTGTGAGCCAGACCGAGCCATCCGGCGCCTCCACAGCCGAATGGATGGCGGCCGTGCCGGAGTTGGGAACCGGAAAGTCCTCCATGGCGCCAGTTTTGGGATCAAGCCTGGTGATCTTGTTTGCGATCCCGAAATTGGGAATCCAGAGATAACCATCCTTGTTCGGCGCGGCGCTGAACGGCATGCGGCTTGGCCCGGGCATTTCATATTCCACATACACGATGTTCATCGCGTCGCTGTTGAACTTACGAGTTGTATTCTTGTATTCAGGGAGATCGGCTGGAGATCGTGCCAGCGTGGCCTCGGTCCCGAACGAACTGTTCAAGAATGACGACACATCCGCAGCATTCTTATCGTCGAATCGCCAGGACAAACTAAAATGCATGGAGTCGCGCATGAATTGAACACGGTCTTGCCACCCATCCGCGTCGCGGCGCATAGAAGCCATACGCGTTTGAAATCCATGGCAAATGAAACATCTCGTGAAAAGGGTGTCCTTGCCGGCCGACGCGGGAAGCAGTTGCTTTGCCTGGTAAATCGAAAGTTCATTCCAGCGGATAGGGCCCTTTTGCAGCGCAAAGTCGAACGATGCGTTTTGGTCTGCGGTGAGGCTCACTCCTGGCCGTGGGTCGCTGCGATAGCCCGTGGCCTTGGTCGTCAATTGGTAGTCTCCCGCTGGCAGCTTTTCCACACGGTAGCGGCCCTGGCTATCAGACAACACGATGAACGTCATTCGCGTTTTCGTGTTCTGCGCCTGGACAAAAGCACCCTCAAACGGGGCTCCATCCGGGCCTTTCACTGTTCCCGTGATCGTAGCGCCGTAACTCGATGCACCGATGAAAACAACCAGGCTGACGATCACCAGGAGCTTGTTTCGTAGCCGCATGGGGCCTCCGTTTAATTCCATCTTTGCGGGCCGAAAAACTGAGAACGAGTCGTATCCTCGTGTCGTGGTAACTAATGTAAGGATAACTGCCGGGGGATTACAAGCAATAATAATTTGCACGCCGTAGATATAGCTGTTTTGCCGATCCAGCAAGCAGTGCACGTCCCCGTTGTGTTAAAGTTTTGTCCTGACCATGCGCCTCGGCATTTATGTGCAGGTCCCGTTCTGCCAGACTAAGTGCACCTACTGCAACTTTCACACCGGTGTCTTTTCGAACGATTTGTACTCCCCGTATGTAGAGGCGGTCCGCCGCGAAATCGCTGAGTACCCGCGCCTGCTTCAGGAGGCCGGAATCACGGGAGTCCCGGAAGGAGTCGTCGATACGGTCTATTTCGGCGGGGGAACCCCAAGCCTTCTAGACCCAAACGGTCTGGCGAAAGCCCTTGATGCCATATGTGCCGGGTTCGAATGCCAATTCGAAGAGGTCACGCTCGAAGCCGACCCCGAAACGATTACTCCCGGCAAGGCAGCTGCATGGTGCAACGCCGGATTTAACCGCATCAGCATGGGCGTGCAATCCTTCCAGGACAATGAACTGAAATCCGCGGGACGCATGCACCGCCGCGACGATGTCTTCGGCGCGACCCGGATGCTGCGCGAGAGCGGTTTCCACAATATCAGCTGCGATCTGATTGCCGGACTGCCCCACCAGACGCACGAGAGTTGGGATGATTCGGTCGCGCAATTGCTGACCCTGCGGCCAGAGCATGTATCCGTCTACCTGATGGAGATTGACGAAGGCAGTCGCCTGGGCTTGGAAGTGCTTCGTGGAGGTACACGCTACTCCGCTTCGGCACTGCCGGACGACGACACGATGGCAAGCTTTTACGAACGCGCCTGCGCACGGTTGGGCACTGCTGGTTACGTTCACTACGAAATTTCGAACTGGGCCTTGCCGGGGTTCGAATCGCGACATAATCTCAAGTATTGGCAGCGGCAGCCATACTGCGGGTTCGGCGCAGGCGCGCATTCGTTCAACGGCAGCCAGCGTTGGGCCAATGCGCATGACCCTGCCGCATACGTTGCGGCCATACAAACGGGCCGTTTTCCGATCGAGCAGCTTGCAGACATCTCATGCAGCGAGGCGCTCGAAGAAGAATTGTTCCTGGGCTTGCGGCAGCTTGCCGGGATCGACCTTGCACGCATCGAATCCAAGTACGGCGCGAATTTACAGCCTCGTGTGGAGGAGTTGCGCGCCCAGGGTCTGGTCGAGTGGAATGGAACCCGGCTTCGTCTGTCCCCGAATCGGCTGACCGTTTCGAACGAAGTGTTTGTCAATCTTCTGAATTGAGCAAAGGCAGGGAGCACATCATGTCCTCCATCACATTGGTTTCGCATTCTTCACGCCAGCGCCAATTTAGCCGTCTATTTTTGGCGGTCATTCTATTCGCTTCCGCTGCCCACGCGCAGGCGCAATCGAAAAAGAAAGCAACGCCGGCGGCAAAGACCGCGAGCGCGCAAGCGACAGTCGCCGACGCGGAGCGCTTCATCACGCAAGCCGAGACCCGCCTGCTGGGCCTGTGGATCAAGGGCGGACACGCTTCGTGGGTGGCGGAGAATTTCATTACAGACGACACCGAGGCGATATCCGCCGACGCCGACCAGGCAGTAAAGGCCGCTGCGGCCGAACTGGCCAATCAGGCAAGGAAATTTGACAAATTGGTCCTTCCGGCGGATGTGGCCCGCAAATTCAAGCTCCTGAAATTGTCCGTGGACATCCCAGCGCCGCGCGATGCAGCGGCGCAGGCCGAACTGGCGAAGATTGCCGCTTCACTCGATGGAGACTACGGCAAAGGCACCTGGTGCCCGGACGATAAGAAAGAGAACTGCAAGCAATTGCCCGACATCGAGAAGATTCTCGCCAACAGCCGCGACCCGAAAGAGTTGCTCAGTGCCTGGCAGGGGTGGCACGCAATCGCTCCCCCGATGCGGAAGCGATATACCCGCCTCGTAGAACTCGGGAATCAAGGCGCCAGGGAGATGGGTTTTGCGGACGTGGGAGCGATGTGGCGCTCGTACTACGACATGCCGCCAGGTGACTTCAGCAAAGAGATCGATCGCTTGTGGGAGCAGGTCCGGCCACTCTACGTTTCGCTGCACGCCTATGTTCGCTGGAAACTGGCCGAGAAATACGGGAAGGACGTCGTGCCGGAAGACGGTCCCATTCCCGCTCATCTCCTGGGCAACATGTGGGCGCAGGAGTGGAACAACATCTACCCGATGCTGGCCCAGGCTAACGCGGCGACAGGCCCTGATGTTGGTGCGGCGCTGCAGGCGAAGAAGATCGACGCGAAAGGCATGGTTCACTATGGCGAGGCCTTCTTCACGTCGCTCGGGTTCGAACCGCTGCCTTCGACGTTTTGGGATCGTTCGCTCTTCACGAAACCTCGTGATCGCGACGTGGTTTGCCACGCCAGCGCCTGGAGTATTGATTACAAGGATGACTTGCGGATCAAGATGTGCATTGACCAGACCGCGGAGGACTTCGCTGCGGTTCACCACGAACTGGGCCACAATTTCTACCAGCGCGCGTACAACAAGCTACCGCCGCTGTTTCAGAACGGCGCCAACGACGGTTTCCACGAAGCGATCGGCGATACGATTGCTCTCTCGGTTACGCCAGAATACCTGCAAAAAATCGACTTGATCGATCGTATTCCGCCACCGTCGGGAGATATCAACCTCCTTCTCGAACGCTCGCTGGACAAAATTGCTTTCCTGCCTTTCGGGCTGCTGGTCGACCAGTGGCGATGGAAAGTGTTCTCGGGCGAAATCAAGCCTTCCGAATACAACAAGGCCTGGTGGGAACTTCGCCGCAAGCTTCAGGGAGTAGCGCCGCCGATTCCGCGAACGGAAGCCGACTTTGATCCCGGCGCAAAATACCACGTAGATGCTAACGTCCCTTATACGCGCTATTTCCTCGCCACAATTTTGCAATTCCAATTTCACCGCGCGCTGTGCAAAGAGGCCGGATACACGGGCCCGCTGCACCGCTGCTCGATTTACGGCAACAAGGCAGCCGGAGCGAAGCTCGCCAAGATGCTGGCCATGGGAGAGAGCCGTCCTTGGCCGGAGGCCCTCGAGGTAATGACCGGCCAGAGGCAAATGGATGCCACGGCCATCCTAGATTACTTTGCGCCGCTCAAGAAGTGGCTCGACGAGCAGAATGCGGGCCACAAAGTGGGCTGGAACTAGTTTTGCGTTCAGCCTGATACCATTGATGCATGCCCTGAGGCCTTGTGGATTTCTCCTTCACTGACGAACAACAACAGCTCCGGCGCAGCGTGCGTGAATTTGCCGAGTCTGAAATCGCTCCTCATGTGATGGAGTGGGACGAAGCCTCACGTTTTCCAGCCGAATTGATTCCGAAGCTCGGCGAAATGGGTTTTCTGGGGGTCATTTTCCCCGAAGAATACGGCGGAGCGGGGCTGGGCTACATCGAATATGTGACGGTGATCGAAGAGCTGTCTCGCGTCGATGGCTCCGTCGGCCTTATCGTCGCGGCCCACAATTCGCTCTGCACGAATCACATTTACAAATTCGGAAACGAAGAGCAGCGCAAGAAGTACGTCACACCGCTCGCGCAGGGCAAGAAGCTCGGCTGCTGGTCGCTGACCGAGCCCGAGGCTGGATCCGACGCCGGCGGAACGCGAACTATCGCCACACGGAAGGATGGCGGCTGGATTCTCAACGGCGCAAAGACGTTTACTACGAATGGCCACTACGCCGACGTTTGCGTCGCCATGGCCGTTACCGATAAAGCGAAAGGCTCGAAAGGAATTTCCGCATTCATTCTCGAAAAGGGGAATCCCGGTTTCCGGCCCGGCAAAAAAGAAAATAAACTCGGAATGCGGGCGAGCGATACCTCAGAGGTTGTCTTCAGCGATTCTTTTGTTCCCTCGGCGAACCTCCTTGGCGCGGAAGGCAAGGGCTTCGTCAACAGTTTGCAGGTGCTCGACGGTGGCCGCGTTTCGATCGCGGCCCTGGCGCTCGGGATGGCGCAGGGTGCTTACGAGGCAGCGGCCAAGTACGCGAAACAGCGAAAGCAGTTTGGCAAGGCCATCAGTGAATTTCAGGCCATTCGATTCAAGCTCGCCGACATGGCGACGGAGATCGAAGCCGCTCGCCTGCTCGTCTACCACGCGGCCTGGCTCGCCGATCAGAAGAGCGCGCGTTTCACGAAGGAATCCAGTATGGCGAAGCTGTACGCCAGCGAAGTTGGCGTGCGAGTAGCAAATGAGGCCGTGCAGATTTTCGGCGGCTACGGTTTTATCAAAGACTACCCAGTAGAGAAATTTTATCGCGACTCTAAACTCTGCACCATCGGCGAAGGCACCAGCGAAATTCAGCGCATGGTGATTGCGCGTCAGATTCTGGAAAAACCCTAACCTGGTCCATGGCAGGGAGCACCCTGGGACAATAGTCGGTTGTTGTTTGGTAGGGGGGACTTAACTTCCGAGTGCGCCGTGATCCAGACACAATCGCCAAGGTGACCAGGCGGACGACATCTCCAGTTAGCCACTGAGAATGAGCCGCTGACGGATTCGGTTTTAAACCGGGACGAGAGTTGCTGGAAACTGGAAGAAGTTATTGCAATCGCAGCGGTTGCCGCTCGGGGTCGCCGTCGGCGACCTCGTCTTAGGCTGGCCAGGGAATATTCTACAAACCCTTTCGTAATTGTGAGATAACAACCGTGAGAACGAATAACTCGGAGGTAGGCGCCATGAAACGAGACATGGAAAAGGAAACTCCGGAAGCCGGCAATCTTGGCCGACGGGAAGTACTCGGCCTCATTGGGGCAACAGCAGCCGCCTCGCTTGTTGGGGGCGCAAGCATACAATCCACCTCAGCACAGCAGACGAGTGCGCCGACTCAGAACATGAAAAGCCGGGTTGTCAGGTTCGAGGCGAAGCCCGAACCGATCGCGATCCATATCGCTAGAACTGCGGTGATCGTCTGCGATATGCAGAATGACTTCGGCACCAAGGGTGGCATGTTCGACCGTGCAGGACTTGATATTTCTATGATTCAAAGGGCCGTCGGCCCCACCGCGAGAGTCCTGGCTTCGGCCCGCCACGCGGGCGTCAAGATTATTTATCTCAAGATGGGCTTTCATCCTGATCTCTCGGACCTAGGTTCTGAAGGGTCTCCGAACCGGGTGCGGCATCTGCGGTTTGGCGTCGGAGAGACCGTTCGTGCCCCTAACGGTGGGGAAAGTCGAATTCTGATCCGAGACACCTGGAACACAGATATTGTCCCGGAACTCAAGCCACAGCCCGGCGATGTTGCCGTGTACAAGCACCGATTCAGCGGCTTCTATCAAACCGACTTGGATGCGATCCTCACACAACTGGGGGTCAAATATCTTGTCGTCACTGGATGTACTACAAGCATATGCGTGGAGTCGACAGTCAGAGATGCGATGTTCAGAGATTATTCATGTGTGCTGCTTGCGGATTGTATGGGCGAGCCAATCGGGTACGGTTTGCCCAGAAGTAATCACGAAGCATCTCTCTTGACCATCCAAACGCTACTTGGCTGGGTTTCTGGGTCCGACGAGTTCATAAAAGCCTTCGACGCACAATCGATGGCCGCCGCGCAGATACAACCGTAGAGGAGCGGAATAATCCTGGTCCTTGTGCGCCGCCAGGCATAACTACGGCAAGTGGGCGACGCGCTACTCATACAAGTGCCGTCCGCGCCCGGCATATTCTGGATGTATTGTCGCGGACTCGGAAGCTAGCCCACTACCCGTTTTTTTGCCTTCTCGTTTCGATCCTAAAACCGTGCTAATTTGTGTCGTTCGTTTTTTGTTGCCTTCAACTATGTCTGTAACCATCGATACGTGGGCCGGTCAAATCTGCGCGGGAGACATTCGCGCCATCGCGCGCGCTATCACCGCGATCGAAGACCACGATCCTCTGGCTATGGAGTTGTTGCAGCAGATTTTTCCTTTTACAGGTCGCGCCCACGTGATTGGTGTGACGGGCGCGCCAGGGACCGGAAAGAGCACGCTGGTAGATCGGCTCGCTGCACATTACCGCCGTCTGGGAGAGCAGGTCGGAATTATCGCGGTCGATCCCACCAGCCCGTACACGGGTGGCGCGATTCTGGGCGACCGCATTCGAATGCAGGGGCACGCGAGCGACTCGGGCATTTTCATTCGTTCCATGGCGACGCGCGGTTCTCTGGGCGGGCTCGCGCGGGCCACCGGTGATGTCGCTCTGATCTTGGATGCAGCGGGAAAGCAACACGTGCTGGTGGAAACGGTAGGCGTTGGCCAGGACGAAGTGGATATCGTGCGCCTTGCGGATTGCACG
>JBGPXQ010000231.1:0-4378 GCA_041492805.1 Terriglobia bacterium
CTTGCGGTGTTCGTCGCCCTCGTTTCCCTGCTCGGACACCGCGCGCATACCGAGGAAGTCTTGCTCCAGGCCCGTGCGAGTGACCAGTGGTCCTACTACCAGGCGAAAAACATTCGCCGTCACAACTATGAGATGGGCGTGGACCTGCTCTCCATGACGGAATTCAAAGATAAGGCGCAGGCCGATAAGGTCCGCGAAAAATATCACCAAGAAGCCGAACGCTATACGAAAGAACAGGCGGAAATTGAGGACTTAGCGAAGGATCTCGAGAAGGATTCCGCACTCGAGCAACGCAAAGCAAATCGTTTTGACCTCGGCGAAGTATTCCTTGAAATCGCTCTGGTGATTTCTTCGCTGGCGTTGCTGTCGCGCAAACGCTTCTATTGGTTCCTGGGAATTGTTTCAGGGCTCACCGGGCTGGGGGTCGCGGCGACGGGTTTTCTGTTGCACTGAAGGCGTCCTCGATTCAAGCCGCCTCACGCAGCGGGCGGCGCTTCCCGCGTATGAAGCTGCGCGAGTTCTCGGGACAGCTGGTCGAGCCGTCTGAGAACTTCCTGGTGGCGCGTCTCATCCGGAGCGGGCCTTTTGGCGATGAAGGAAATCGTGCCGCTTGGTTCGAGCACAGCGCGATCCACTTCCTTCAGGTCTCCAAATCCTTGCTTGTGGGCCGCGGCCTCGAGTTCCTGCCGCGTAAGGACTTCCTGCGTCAGCTTATCCTCCAGGATCTTTCCGTTCTCGATCAACACGCACGCTTCACCCTCGACAAACTGATCCAGTCTCTCGTGGCGAAACAGAAATCGCACGACGAGGTAGTTGACCAGAAGGAGCGTCGCGGCGCCGATGACGCCGCCCGTGATGCTGTTGTCGTCCCCAATGATGGCATTCTGCACCGTGTTCGAGAGCGTCAGCAGCACGACCAGGTCGAATGGATTGAGCTGCGCAAGTTCGCGTTTGCCCGCCAGACGCAACCCAATTACGAGGAAGAAATAAACGACCACCGGGCGCAGAATTTTCTCGGCCACGGGAAGGGCGAGTACGAACATATCGGAAAAGATTTTGGAATGCATCGCACCTCTCCTTGCTAGAGATGATAGGGGCGCGTGAATTGGAAATAGGAGCGTCCACGTTCGCCGGCCCTAAAGTTGCTTCGCGCGAGGTTAGCACGTGCCTCCATTCTGCGGAAACAGAACGCGCCATCTGCGTCGGATCACTCCCCCGGGTGCTTTCTTCTTTCAGAGCGACACGCCGGAAGCAGGGAGAGGCGAACCACACGCTTCCATTCCGCCGGGCAGGCTGATAAGGTATCCTCGCATGAAGGTTCAACCTTTTTTCGCTCTGGCCGTTCTCATAACGATCCCCGCCTGGGGGCAGCTCGCGCCTCCGAACAATGCGGGCGTCGCCATGGGGCACATACACCTCGCGGTGAAGGATGTCCCAGCCCAAGAACGTTTCTGGACGGAGATGATGGGCGGCGCTGCTGTCAAGAATGGGCCGCTGTCATTGATCGAGTTCCCCGGCGTCTACATTATGCTGCGGCAAGCCGAGCCAACGGCGCTCCCGGCGGGCTCCATCGTGGATCATTTCGGTCTCGTATGGAAGGACTTGCCCGCGGCGATTGCCAAATGGAAAGCCAACAACGTCGGGATTGACCAGGCCACGAATCCAAACCAGGGTTACGTGCATGCGCCGGACGGAATGCGGGTGGAGTTCTTCGGCGATCCTTCGCTCTCCGTGCCGGTCCAGATGAACCACATCCATTTCTACCCCACTGACGTTCCCGCAATGCAGGCCTGGTACGCGAAAATGTTTGGCGGCGCGCCCGGCAAGCGCCCGCGAGTGGCAACGCCCGGATGGATCGATTGTGACGATCTTCCCGGCGTCAATCTTTCCTTCTCGCAAAAGGATGTAACGCTGGCCCCTACCAAAGGCCGCTCGCTCGACCACATCGGCTTCGAGGTGAAAGATCTCCAGGAGTTCGCGAAGAAGCTGGAGGCGCAAGGGATCAAGTTCGACGCTCCGGTCCGCCAGGTTCCTAACTCGAAGACGAAGGTTGTATTCCTGACAGACCCCTGGGGCACCTACATCGAACTCACCGAGGGCCTCGCCCCCGGCGGGATATAAAAAATAGATTAGTGCGAATGTTCTCTACCTGCACGCGCTCGTGAGAAATGCGGGCAGATGCAGCGTGGGCGCTCCAGCGAAAGCGAAATGCGTCTCGCGTGAGCGCCCACGATACGCGGTCGAGCAGTCTTTGCCCCCGGATGTAATCCTACGCGCTGACGGCGTGCTCACCCGACAGTCTTGCCGTCATAGTGATTTCTGCCTTCAACAGGCGGGAAATGGGGCAGCCAGCCTTTGCCTCGGCCGCCGCCTTCTCGAACGCCGCTTTGTCCACACCGGGAATGCGCGCTGTAACGTCGAGATGCACCTTCGTGATTGTAAAACCCGCTTCGAGTTTTTCCATCGTCAAGACGGCAGTCGTTTCGAGGCTTTCCGGGGTAATGCCCGCATTGCCGAGTTGCGCTGAAAGCGCCATCGAGAAGCAGCCGGCGTGCGCTGCAGCGATCAACTCTTCGGGATTTGTGCCGCTGCCGTTTTCAAAGCGCGTGGAAAATGAGTATTGTGTTTTCGAGAGGACTCCGCTCTCGGTTGAAATCGCACCCTTGCCTTCCTTCAACGAACCGTTCCAGACTGCCGAAGCTTTGCGTACCATTTTTGTTATTTCCTCCTCAACGATTGGATGTCCCGGCCCCGCAGGCGGCTACATCGACGCAGCGGAGCCTCGCGCACGAACCATGCGCGGCAAAATCAGAACCGGGCGACCATCACCAAACTCTTGGTTCCTCCACTCGCAGTGTGTACCGACAGTCCGCCTGAGAGGTGGGGCCGGAGATCCGACTGGCGCTCCTGTTGGAGTTTAGTTTTCGACTCATCCGGTTGTCAACGCGCCGCAGGTTCAAAGTCCGTCCCGCGAAGGATTCATCACCCGCGACCCATTCAGCCTGGGGCGTCGAGCGTCAACTTTGCCCGGCGATCCGACGCTGCGCTTCGGCAAAATCCTCTGGCGTATTCATGTTTTGAAAGAGCATATCCGGGGAGGGAACCTCGTGCCATTGGCCCGCCGTGACCCTCTCGTAGAAAATTTCCTCGAGTGCCTCGGAAACGCGCCTCACGCCCCGCTCGAGCGCGGCGGAGAATGCCAGCTCACAGTCCTTGCTGTACATCGCCGCGAGCGGCTCGAGCCCTCGCCGCGATTCGGGCACGACGGCTTGCACCGACGAGTCCGGCGTCCGCGCAATCAGCCACACGAGCCATTCCGCCGTGAGATACGGTAAGTCGCAACCGAGAATAAGATTCCAGCGCGATGATGACGCGCCGAGTGCCGTCACGATCCCTCCGAGGGGCCCCGTACCCGGCCGGCGGTCGGCCACAACACGCAGGCCGAGCGACGCATATCGCTCCGCTGGGCCGACGACAGTGACAGAAGCGACATGGGGCTCCGCCAGCCGCGTCATGCGCACAATCATCGGGACACCATCCAATTCGAGCAGCGCCTTGTCCTGTCCCATGCGCCTGCTTGCGCCCCCGGCGAGCACAAACGCAGCAATGTTATCGCAACGCTTCACATCGGCCTCGTGTCGTATCCGGCTGACGAACTTGACGCATCCGTTATGCTGACGGCAAGTCTTTTCTTGCCTCCTAGATTGTTTCGAGGCGCACGGCTGTGACTTTATACTCCGGCGTACTAACGTACTTGTCGCGATGCGGGCTCGTCACGTTGTTCAGGAAAACCGCCGGGGTATGGAAAGTGGCAAAGAGCTCGCCAGGTCGCACGGAATCTTCAATCCTGATCGGAAGATTCGCCTCGCCATAGCGACTACGGAGTCGCACGCGCTGGCCGTCGGACAATCCCAGGTGCTTGGCGTCCTGGCTGGAAATATCCAGGCAATCCTCTGGACGAAGAAGTGCGTTGGCGGTTCGTAGAGTCATGGTGCCAGCATTGAAGTGATAAAGCGTTCGGCCAGTGGTCAGGATGAAGGGGTATTCCTTATCCGCAACCTCCTCAGTTGCCCGGTATTCGATTCGCCGGAGCGCGGCCTGTTTGCCTACTGAGAAAGCCCCCACGTGAAGCATCTGGGTGCCTGGGTGATCCTCGGCGGGGCAGGGCCACTGCAGCCCTCCGCTCTCTAAACGCTCGTAACTGATCCCCGCGCCAGCTTTCCAGACAGAACGGACCTCGTTCCAGACTTCCTCTGGGCTGGAAAAGTTGAAGAAGTCACCCTTGCCCATAGCGCGAGCGACGTCACAGATGATCTCCCAATCGGGCTTCGACGCGCCAACAGGGTCGATCGCCTTTCGCACTCGCTGGATGCGTCTC
>JBGPXQ010000136.1:0-7082 GCA_041492805.1 Terriglobia bacterium
AAGATGCAGTTCGCCCAGCCTCGTATGGACGCGCAGGTTATCCGGTTCGGCCTCCAGAAGCTTGCGCAAGAGTGTCGCGGCCTCCGCTTGCCGCCCGTTTTTCAAATGTACCTCGGCAAGCTGCAGATAAAGCGGCCGTGCCTCGCTGAGCACGCCTTGCTGGACATAGAGTTCCGCCAACCGCTCCAAAGGGCGGGTTTCCTCAGGCGCAAGTTTGGCAACTTTCTTATAGATGGCGATGGCCTTAGTCGTGAAGCCGTCGTTCAGAAAGATCTTTGCGAGCCGCTCGAAGTATTCCAGTGCCTGGAAAGTTTCCCCCTGGCGGACGAACAGGTCGCCCAGTGTCATCAACGTGATCTGATCCTTGGGCTCATTCTTGAGGATCTGCTGGTATTCCGCGATGGCCTGCGGCATTTTCCCCTGTTGGAGGTACTTCTGCGCCGCGCCGATGTGTTTGCTCTTGTTATAGGCCATCTTCAGATGCTCTTTCCACAGCCCCTAGCTGGAAGGGACGAACCCGGACAGTGGCAAATTCGCAGCCGTTTCCGGTCCGATCCATTCGGGCCGGCGCGGCGCACTTCCATAAGCGAACTACTGCTGCAAAGGCCGACGGAAGAGCCAGCCTAACAGACGCACAATTTACGCTAGCACGTGGCAAAAACCGAAGTCAACGCAGCGCATTAAAAAGCGTTCGGGGCAGTAATCATCGGGTTTACGCGGTCCGGCACCCGTTTCACAAGTCTGGATGGGAATCAGATTCCTGTTTCAGGTAAGTGGCGACGCGGCCTGCGTCGCCCCCGAGGCCCAGCAGGAAGCCTCTCGCACCGGGGCAAAAGAAAACCGGTGATGCGGCGAGGGGCCATGCAAACGCAGCGCGGCAAGATGATCCTGAGTGGCATAGCCTTTGTGCCGCGCCAAGCCGTATTGAGGATAGACCAGATCCCATTCGGTCATCAGGCGGTCGCGTTCAACCTTCGCGAGGATGGAAGCAGCCGCAATGGAGACGGAACGCGCATCGCCGTGAATCAACGGTTTCTGTTCGATCAACGCGTCAATCCGCATCGCATCCAGCAACAGATAATCGGGAGCAATTTTCAGCAGTGTGAGAGCTTCGACCATTGCCTGCCGGCTGGCCTGGTAAATATTCCACGCGTCGATACGGCGCGCGTCCACTTCTGCCACGCCCCACGCGAGAGCATGCTCGCGGATGCGCACCGCCAGAACTTCGCGGCGCTCGGCGGGCAGTTTCTTCGAATCATCGAGGCCAACGATGCGCCGCTTGGGGTCCAGTATCACCGCCGCAGCCACCACCGGCCCGAACAATGATCCGCGTCCCGCCTCGTCGAGGCCGGCAATTCGTTGCCAGCCGCACTTGCGCGCTTCGAGTTCGAATCGGGACGAGCATTGCCTCCTCATCGCCGCGGATTCTAGCACAGACAGACGGAACAGCCTCCAGCCTGTGCGCGTCCCCGTTGCCGCACAGTGCAACCCGCCAATCTCGAAGTGGGTCCCATCGAAGGAAAGGCCACACAAGCAAAAAGCCCGGGAGGAAATCTCCCGGGCCCTAGAAAAGCCGTGCCTGGATGCGGAGCTTTACGATTTCGTTTCTGCCGCCGCTGTCTCTGGGGCCTCGACGCGCTCCACGCGCTGCAGGCGCGCGGCCTTGCCCTTGCGTCCGCGCAGGTAATACAGCTTCGCGCGGCGCACGCGCCCTTGACGCAATACCTCAATCGAACTGATCGAGGGCGAGTTCGCCGGGAAGACGCGCTCGATGCCGACGCCGAAACTCACCCGGCGCACCGTGAAACTTGCTCCGGTTGACTTCCCGCGCTTCTTGATCACCACGCCTTCAAACGGCTGGATGCGTTCCTTTTCGCCCTCGGCCTCTTTCAGACGTACGTGGATGCGCACTGTATCGCCAGGCCGGGGCGCGGGCAGGTCTTTCCGCACTTGTGCTTCCTGAAATTTTTCAATCACGCGATTCATGGTTTAGATTCCCGGCAGACCCACTCAGGCGGGGTCGGCACTGCAAAGGCAATCCCTAACTATAGCCGAAACCCTGCGTTTTAACCATAGAAAACTCCCCAACGCTCTCGATTCGCACCCGTGGCCTATTATAAGAGGGGTGATCGTACGCCGCACTAGGGTTGGCAGAAACTGCAATTCGCGAAATTTGGGTCCTGCCCTCTCAGGGCCGGGCTCTTGCCGATTCACTCGCTGGACACAGCGCAGGACGCTATCGCTTCACTTCACGGCGCTGGCATGATGCAATTCACTATGGCCCTCATTGCGTCGAATTGAGTTTACCTACCATTGAGGTGGTAGATCGGGTGCGGAGTCTTCGCCCAGGATTAAGGATTCGTTTATGGAACTCTCTCTGTTAGACAACCAAGAGGACCAAACTGTCCAACAGACCGCTCCAGTCTCAAATTGCGCGCCATCAGATGAAGCGTGGCGGGCGCTTCGGAGACGCACGCTGCTTATACTTGTTGGAGTCTGGGCGATTTCTGCAGTCTATGTGACCGCCAATCTTAATCGAGGATGGGTGCCACACGATGAAGGGACTTACGCTCAATCCGCAGAACGCGTACTCGGGGGCGAGCTCCCTCATCGAGATTTCGATGATCTGTACACCGGCGGTTTGAGTTTTCTTAATGCTTTTGCATTTCGCCTGATGGGAACCAATCTCGGATCATTGCGCCTGATTCTAATGGTGTTTTTCTTGGCCTGGGTTCCCGCTCTATTTTATATAGCATCACGTTTCGGATCAGCGCTTACGGCCGGCGCCATCACGCTTCTTGCTGTAGCCTGGAGTATTCCAAATTACGCGGCGGCTGTCCCGTCTTGGTACAACCTGTTCTTCGCTGTCTTTGGGACCTCGGCAATTATCAGATATTTGGAAACCCGCAGGTACCGGTGGGTGTTTCTGGCTGGAATGTGTGGAGGATTCTCGATCCTCGTCAAAATCACGGGCGTTTACTTCATTGCGGCGGCACTTCTATTCTTCGTCTTTCGGGAGCAGTGCGAGGCGAACGGAGATCGCAAACCCGCCACGGGGCATGGGCGAGTGTATTCGTTGTTTGTGACCGCCACCCTACTCGCTTTCGTTGCCATCCTCTCCGCCATGATTCGAAACGCCCGCGGTGCAGCTTATATTGTTCACTTCGTGGTGCCCGGGGCAACCCTAGTTGCCTTTCTTCTGTGGCGTGAATTTCAGACACCGCCAGGAAACCAGGGCCAGCGATTCTTGTCTCTATTTCGGATGCTGGTTCCATTTGGCATTGGCATTTTATTGCCCGTCGCCGTTTATCTAATCCCTTATGTCCGTTCTAATTCACTCTCTTCTCTCATCAGAGGAGTATTTATCCTGCCGCAGCGGCATCTGAACTTTACGGTCATGAGGCCTGCGGATTTGCCGGCTGCGAAAGCGACGTTCTTGCTCGTGGCGCTGATCGCTGGCGCGGTATTCCTTCAGGGCACGCTCCGCCGAGTTTACGGCGGGCTCATCGCGATCGCCTGTGTAGCCGCTTTGGTTGCTTCCGCCCAAGTCCCGATTGTCTATTGGTTTGCCTGGAATTCGCTTTCGTTTTCCATCCCGGTAACCGTGATGTGCGGAATTGTTTCCTTGACACGGGCAAACATCGCTGACGAGCGAAGCGCACTATTGCGAGAACAACTCGTATTGCTACTTTCCGTAACAGCAGTGTGGAGTCTGGTGCAATTTCCATTTTCCGCACCCATCTATTTTTGTTTTGTCGCGCCAGTGCTGGCCCTTACATTGCTTGCTTTTTTTTCCTCGTTCGGGAGAGCACCACGTTTCGTGCTGGGCGTGCTGCTCTGTTTCTACCTGCTTTTCGCCGTGCTGCGCGTCACACCCGGTTTCCTGTACCACATCGGCTTCGATTACCGCGCTGACACGCAGAATATGCCGCTGACGCTTCCGAGGGCAGGAGGGCTCCGCGTGGAATTGGACGACGCGCTCACGTACGAGAGCCTCATTCCTTTGATGCAGGGACATGCGGCGGGCAAGTACACGTATGCCGCCCCCGATTGTCCTGAAATCTATTTTCTCTCCGGTTTGAAGAATCCAACCCGCACGCTGTTCGATTTTTTCGATGACCCGGACGGGCGCACTGAACGAGTATTGAGCGCTGTTGAACGGAATCGAGTGAATGTGATCGCCATCTCGAAGAAACCGTCCTTCTCACCCCCGCTTGCTGCGGATCTGCGAGTTGCTCTCAATGAGCGTTTTCCCCATTCGGCCACCGTCGGGCGTTTCGAGGTTCGGTGGCGAGAATGAGTCTGCGCGCGGTTCTTTGGATGCGATCACTGGACTTTCCGGGGCATTTGTGGTCGCCGGATTTTTCGCATCTGTTTGTATCGAAGCTCGATAGGAACAGTGCCTTCACAGACCGAATGGAGAACCCGGAAATAGGAACAGGACAGTTCGGCGATCCTTATGCGTAGAAGGAATTCTTTTCGATTTTTTACAGGGGCTTACAGCGTGGCGCGTTCTGCCAACCTGCTTCAAACGGGTTGGACGAAGAGGGTTTTTGTGTCTTCCTATTTTCTCTACAAGAGATTGTGGGAGGATCCTTTCTGGGGCCTGATCCACCGGCGACCGGAACTCTTTGGGAATGGCGACGTTCTCGATATCGGCGCAAACATCGGATATACGGCCTGCCTATTCGCACAGGCCGTCGGGCCAGAATCCAGGGTTTATTCCTTCGAACCCGACGAAGCAACTTTTCAACTGCTGAAAGAAATCATCCAACGAAAGAACCTATCGGAGAAGATCATCGCGACGAAGGCGGCGGTGGGCAGTGCCGATGGCAGCATTGAGTTCTGGCACAACGAAAAGCATTCCGGTGACCACCGCGTAGTGACGAATCGCGTAAAGAATGCCCACGCTGATCCCAGCCAGATCTCGACCGTACCGGTAATCAGCGTGGACACCTTTGTCGAGGAACGCAATCTGCAGAGAATTTCATTCGTCAAGATAGATGTTCAAGGTTACGAATTGGCCGTCTGTGAAGGGATGAAACAGACTTTGGTGAACTTCCCCGACCTTTGTGTCTGTTGTGAGTACTCTCCGGAAAGCCTTGTTGAACTCGGATTTGATCCTGTTGAACTTCTCAATTTCTTCAGGGCGAATGGGTATCAGCTCTACGTCTTAACCCGGTCTTCGATCATGTTGGCGCTAGATAACGCGATGATCCAAAAAGTTGCAGATGAGGCTGGGTACGTGGATTTGCTTTGCTCACGAAGAGCCCTCACATAAGGAAATTCATTCTGGCCAGGGGCCGAGTCCCTCGGGAGGTTTGTCCTTCAGCGCCTGTGCACGGACACGAAGGCGAACATGGCCAGGCGGGACATTTGGGACTCGAGCATGCGCTCCAGGCGCACCCAGAGCGAATGGGTGAAACCCGGCATCAAGCTGCGCATGCCGACGCCGCCGGAAACCAGATAACGAAAAGGCAGGAACGGCCGAATTCGGCCAATCTGGAGGTCGGGGAACTCGGACTCAAACCTGTCACGATCCCTCACGAACACGATCCATGGGATTGCGCCATTGGCGCCGGAAAGCGGTCCTGTGGACGGGAATGTCCAATCTTGCGCCTCGGGGGAAAACGGCTCGTGGTGGAAATTCTTGAAGACAAATCGAGACCATGTCGTGACCCATGGCTCGATCATGAGGATTTTCCCTCCAGGGCGTAGGCATCTGGAAGCTTCCCCGAAGAATTGACGGACATCGGGCATATGGTGCAATACGTCCGTAAAAACGATGGCCCGGAGCGACCCATCAGCAAAGGGTATCTGCTTTCCGTCAACGATGAGACGGGCCGTGGGACAATAGAAGACCTCAGATGTTATCAGGCCTTTGATATAACGGTCGCAGAAGCCAGCGCCGGAACCCAACTCCAATACCTCGCCTTCTCCTGACGGGAGTTCCGCTGCAAGAATGCGATACCACTCGTCATAGATTGCCTTGAGAAATGGCTTTGATGAAATGATTTGTCTCCGCAGTTCCGTTGTGGCGGGATCGTCAATCTGCATTCCAGCAGTGAGCGGGTGGGACAACAAGCGGCGGAGAATCTCTGCGGGCAAATCCGTTATCCTTCGAGGCGCTGCCAAGCATGCCAGCAAATGCGCAACATCCTCAAGCCATTGGAGAAAACTCGGGTCATCTTCGTGACTCCGTGGATTCGCTCCTGATAGTGGACGGGCACCTCGACAATCTCAAGTTGCAGTTTCCTCGCGCCAAACAGCAACTCATAGTCGCCCCAGAGGTCCTTGATGCCCCAACTCCCGATGGTCTGCTCCATGCGGACCCAATCTTTGCGCCACAGGACCTTCGTTCCGCACAGCGTGTCCTTGATCCGCTGATCCAGAAGATAGGAAAAGACGAGGCCAAAGAACTTGTTGCCTACCATGTTCGCGGATTTCATCGCGTCCTGCTGCATCGGGTACACAAGGCGGCTGCCGTTTACGAAATCACCGCGGCAGCTTACGAGAGCGCGGAAGAACGTCGGCAATTCTTCCGGCATGACAGTCAGATCGGCGTCGAGGATCATCAGCACATCACCGCGAGAAGCTCGAAAACCTGTCCAGACGTTCTCGGCTTTGCAGATTCCCGGGCCTTCCACGAGACGGATGTCCTTGTCCGGATACAATTCTTGCATCCGTCTTACCTCGTCCGCTGTGCCGTCTGTAGACTTGTCGTCGCAGAAAAGGATCTCCATGTGCTTGCCCATGCTGGGAATGCGTTCTACCGCCGGCTGCACGTTACCGATTTCATTGCGGCAGGGAACGACAACTGAAACGGTCACATCCTCTTCACACTTTGGCTTCGGCACGAGGCGCGCGACAATCACCTGCATAAGGCAGAGCCGCCGCAATCCGGGAAGGCGTGCAAGCCCATCGTTCATGAGGGCCGAAAGGAATGGAATCCATTTTGGGAAGAGCACCAGGCGATGTTTGCGAACAGGCCGAAACCCCGCCAATTTAAGAAAGTTGCGAATGTCATTTTCACTGACCCAGTTCGACTCGACGAATCGTGAACGCAGGCCGAATTTGCTGGC
>JBGPXQ010000252.1:0-3448 GCA_041492805.1 Terriglobia bacterium
CGACGAACCCGCCCAGCTTTTCGCCCAACTGGAGATACGGCCCAAGCTTCTTGAATTCCTCGGGCGAAATGGCGGGCATGTTGACGGCATTGCGCACCGCGCCGGTCAGCAGATAGTCACGCAACTGCTCCGCGATGCGCGTGCCCACAACTTTTTGCGCCTCTTCTGTCGAACCCGCGATATGCGGCGTGGCAATTACATTGGGATGCTTCACCAGGCGCGAATCCGCTGGCGGCTCGGTTTCGAATACGTCGAGCCCGGCGCCTGCCACGTGCTCGCTTTTGAGCGCCGCAAGCAGCGCCGCTTCATCCACAAGCTCTCCACGCGCGCAGTTCACGATTCGAACGCCGGGTTTGGCGAGCGCGAGGGTCTTGGCATTGATCAGGTGCTCGGTTTCGGGCGTCAGCGAACAGTGCAGGCTGATGAAATCGCTGGTGCGCAACAGGTCTTCGAGAGGCAGCAAACGAATATTCTGCTCAGTGGCCAGGACGGCGGAAACGTAGGGATCGAAGGCCACGACCGTCATCATATACGCCTGCGCCAGCCGCGCTACTTCTGTCCCGATCGTCCCGAGACCGATCAAGCCCAGGGTCTTGTTTCGCAATTCGCTGCCAGTGAATTTTTTCTTCTCCCACTTGCCCGACTTCATCGACGCGTCGGCCTGCGCTACGGGGTGCGCCATGGCCAGCAGCAACGTCATCGTGTGCTCGGCCACGCTGATGGCGTTCCCGCCGGGCGTATTCATGACGAGTACGCCCTTGCGGGTAGCGGCATCCAGGTCGATATTGTCCACACCGACCCCGGCGCGACCGATGACGGCCAGGCGTTTGGCATTCTCGAGCAGTTGTGCCGTCACCTTCGTCGCGCTGCGCACGAGCAGGGCGTCGGCGTCGCGAATTTCCTCCGCGACCTGGCCCTTTGTCTTGGGAAGATTCACGACCTCCCAGGACGGGTCCGCCTTCAGGATCCCAACAACACGGTCGTCAACGCTATCTGCGACAAGAATTTTCATTGTGCTTTCTATCACCCAGAAAAAAAAATTACCACAGAGTGCACAAAGAACACAGAAAGGATACAGGCAAAATCGAGAACTATGCCGACTGGCGTAAATAAACTTTCTGCGCCGCCCGAACGCCGCTCCCCAGTTCCACTTTGCATCCGACTTTCAGGAGAGCAATTTCCAGTCCCCCGAGCACGGCCAGGAGATCCAGAAAGTCGTAATAGCCAAGATGAGCCACGCGGAACATGTGGCCTTTCATTGTGCCCTGGCCATCCGTGAGGATCACGCCAAAGCGCCCGCGCATTTCCTTCACGATGCGGGTCGATTCAATCCCCGCAGGGGCATTGATCGCCGTGACTGCGTTCGCCGGGGAACTCACCGCAAAATGCGTGAGCTCCAAAGCAGTTGCAGCCTCGCGTGTCGCCTCGGCCAGAAGGGCGGCATTGGCGATCAGGTTTTCGCGGCCAAGCTGCTTGATGTAGTTCAGGGCGGCGTGCAGGCTCACAACCAGCGAAGTCGCCGGGGTGTAGCTCGATTCCCCCTTCGACAGATTCTTGCGCTCCTTCGCGTAGTCGAAGTAATAGCGCGGTAGCTTCGCCTTTTCGATCGTCTTCCAGGCCTTTTCGCTGACGCTGGCAAACGCAAGACCCGGCGGAATCATCGTCGCTTTCTGCGAGCCGCCGATCATGATGTCGATGCCCCACTCATCGGGATGAAGTTCCGTGGTGCCGAGGCCGGTGATGGCGTCCACGACGAAACAACATTCCGGCAACGCGCCCACAATTTTGCCGAGCGCCTCGACATCGTGCCGCACGCCGGTGGAACTCTCCGTCGCTTGAATGAAAACCGCGCGGAATGGGCCGCCGGATTCAAGATGCTTCTTCATCTCGCTGATGGGAACCGTGTGGCCGTAGGGTGCTTCCACCACAAGGGATTCAATGCCGTACGCTTTCGCCAACTGGACCCAGCGTTCGCCGAATTTTCCCGCCATTCCGATCAAAACGCGGTCGCCCGGGGAGAGGAGATTCGTGACCGCGCCTTCCATCGCGCCCGTGCCGGAACTTGCGAACACGATCACGTCATTCCGCGTGTTGAAATAGTAGCGAAGGTTATCGAGCGTCTCCCGCATGAGCGTCCGGAAGGCATCCGTGCGGTGATGCAACGTCATCGTCAGGGCGCGCAGTTGCGCTTCCATCAGGAGCGGAGTCGGCCCCGGTGTAAACAGTCTTTCCTTGATGATTCCAGTCATGTAAGTGTTCTCGGTCCGTTCTATCGTTTAGATTAAGGAAGAATCCGTCCGACCAGGCCGGGCTTGGATCCAATCGAAGGGATCTCGCGCCACGCCGGTTCATTCAACAAATAAGTCCGGGTGCAAACAGCAATACAGGTTACGGGATGGGGCTAAATCGGTCAACCATTCCAGTGCAAATTACGGACAGCCCGCCGCAAGTGGCCAATGCCTTGTTGCGAAGTTCCCGTGCGCCGCCTACATCTATCTGTGGTCGCAACGAGGCTTATTTATTCTTTTCCGGTAACGCAAAAACGAAGAGCATGGCTGAGGGCTGCGGCAGATGGCCTTTGCTTTCTGGATATAATGTCGGGAGGTAACTCTCTATATTCGCCCCGCCGCCGGATGAGATCGTTACATATTGCCGCCCTCCGACAGAGAAACTGACCGGCGCGGCTACGATACGTCCACCCGTGTTAAACGACCACAGCTTCTCTCCTGTTTTCGCGTCAAGGGCAAACGCGTTTCCTTCCAGATCGCCACCGAAAACCAAATCGCCCGCCGTCGTCAGCAAGGAGGACAGGTTGTAATATTTCGTTTTGAACGCCCACTGCTTCTTTCCTGTGATGGGATCAAAGGCGCTGATTTGTGGCGGAGCGTTGGGGTTCAAGGTTGGGGTACCGGCTCCCTCGCTGCCCTTGAGGGTGGAGCAGATTTCGAGATCGGTGGTGTACCACCAACCGGTGCGCGGACTGTAAGCGGAATGCTGAATGCCACGCGCTCCCGGCCCCAGGCCCGGACACATCACAAAATCCTTGTGGTCTTTCGGAACCAGGGGATCGATGGGCCTGCCATTTTCGTCTATACCTTTGGCCCAATTCGGCGAGGCATATGGAAACGAACGCAGGTACTTCCCAGTCTCCCGGTCAAGGACATATGCAAATCCGTTCTTGTTCGGGTGCAGGACCACCTTGCGCTTGCGCCCCGCCACGTCCAGGTCCAGGATCACGGGTTCGGCCGCTGCGTCGTAATCGTACAGATCGTGCGGCGTCTCCTGAAAATACCACTTCAACTTTCCCGTATCGGCGTCCAGTGCAAGCAATGACGCACTATAGAGATTCAAGCCCGGACGACCGCTCCCCACATACACTTGCGCCGGGTCTCCCGTCCCCCAATAGATCAGATTGAGCTCGGGATCATATGTGCCGGTGAACCAGGTC
>JBGPXQ010000206.1:0-4921 GCA_041492805.1 Terriglobia bacterium
CCAGCGCACGCAGGCTGTTTGGGACCGCTTCTACTCGATGAGTTTTATTTGGAAACGATCCAGTTTCTTGAAGACGCTGCGTAGCCGCTTGACCTTCATTCTCATCTCCAAGATCTACCGGCAGATGTATGCGGATACCGGAATCGCCACGGATAGTGCGCGGCTCTCCCGCTCGACACGTTGGGCGCGCTGGCTGGCAAAGCCCTGTCAGTACCTTTTCTCCGGACGTCCCATGCCGCAGCTCCAGGTGCCGCAACTCTGATGCGCCTGGGGGCGCCGCCTGCTTCCGGCGCGAGCCCTCCGGCTCGCCCCCGGCTTCTCAATGACCATGGTTCCGATTTCCCGCAAACATCTGGCCGCCGCAATGTTGGCTGGGCTTGCGCTGCGTATGTTCTTCGTCGTGCAATTCCCATTCTCGTCAGGCGACACGAAGTTCTACGAGGAACTCGCACGCAACTTGCTGGACCACGGTGTGTATGGCCTCTTCGTCCGGGGCGAATTGACTCCCGTGGATGTGCGCATGCCGGGGTATCCCGCATTTCTTTCCGCTATTTATGCTGTGCTGGGGCGATCCAGCACTGCTGTGATGGGCGTCCAGGCGGTCGTTGACCTGATGACCTGTCTCCTCACCGCCCTGCTCGCGGCGCGGCTGGCACCGGCTTCCAAACGAACCTTAGTGGCGACGTCCGCGCTCTGGATGGCTGCACTGTGTCCATTCACGGCAAACTACAGCGCCGCGGTGCTCACCGAGGTTTTCGCCATATTCCTGACGACCCTGTCACTCCTGGTGCTTGTTAGCATTCTTGCTGATCCTTCCGTGAACATTCCTCACCGTTCCCTCGACAGGAGAACTTTGCTCTCGCGGGCCGGCTGGTGGCTGCTCGGGGGATCGCTCATCGGCGTGGGAACACTGGTTCGTCCAGAGTCGCCTCTCCTACTGGTAGCGGTCGGGCTCACTCTGAGTGTCCGCTGGTGGCGCCGCGCCGATTGGTCGAAGCTGGCTTTGGCCGGGTTGTGGATGGCTGTGGGTTTACTCCTGCCTTTGACGCCCTGGGCAGCGCGGAATGCGGTCACACTGGGTCGCATCGAGTTTCTCTCTCCGCGCTATGCGGAAATGCGCGGGGATTTCATCCCCCGCGGCTTCCATGATTGGACTCGAACCTGGATGGTGCGCTTCCGGGATGCCTACCGGGTGACATGGAAACTGAATAAGGCGCCGATTCTCTTGGAAATCCTGCCCAGCTCAGCGTTTGATTCCGGCGAGGAACGCACTCGGGTGGCGGCGCTGCTCAACCACTACGACAGCGACTTGCAAATGACTCCAACCCTGGATCACCAATTTGCGATTCTTGCCGGCGAGCGCACGGCGCGGCGGCCTTTGCGCACCTTTGTTTTCGTTCCCCTGGAACGGGCGTGGATGATGTGGTTTACACCCCGCATCGAATTGCTTCCCTATTCAGGAGACCTCTGGCCGCTCGGTGAAAAATGGCGGAGCAATCGGGTGGATTTTGGCGTGACCCTCGGATTTGGATTCTTGGGTTTTGTTTATGCCGGCCTGGCGTTAATAGGCGTTGCACGCTTCCGGATCCAACCCGGAGTCGCTTTGCTGATCACCTTTCTGGTGATCCGCACCGCTCTCCTAACTCAGATGCAGACGGTGGAACCGCGCTACGTGATCGTTTGCTTTCCTGCGGTATTGGCGCTTGGCGCCTTGGCGTGGGCAAGAACTCCATCGCGCATTGGATCGGCCACCATCATTGCTCTTGAGCACGTTCATGTAATTTCGGATCCAATCAGCCGGGCAGCCACATTGCAGGACTCAGCACTTCCCCAAGGTCCTGATCCACCGCTCCCCAGGAATCGGGAAAGTTGACCGAGGGTCGACCGGAACGTCGACCCTGGCTATGCGTCACCCTAAACACCATGTCAATGTTGTAACGCGCGCACATTGCGCCGAAACACGCCGGAGTCCACGGTGACGCCGGCGCGTGAGATCGTCTGAAAATACATCTCATCGCCTGCGATTTCGATCAGCATGAATGAGCGGTCTGTGTCAAATCCCTTGGCTGTAATCGCGGAGCGTGAAAGGTTGCCGGTGCGCAACTCTCCTGAAGCGCCTTCCGTGAAATAATAGATTCCATTCTGCGGATAGACCCGCTCGTAGACGTGTTCGTGACCGGCGAACACAACGTCCACGCCGTACTTGACAAACAGAGGCTCCAGCAATTGCCGCAGATCGGTGGACGGACCATGAAATCTCCCTGACGAATAGAGGGGATGATGAAAATAGCAGATTTTCCAGTCCGTAATGCCGGCATCTTGTAACTGCGACTCCAGCCACGCCGACTGTTTCGGGTCCACATAATTGCTGTTCAAGACGAAAAAGCGCACATTTCCCTTCTTGTAGGTGTAGTAGCTCTCACCGTTCATGTTGAAGAATTTGTACGAGAGCTCCTTGGCATTGTCGTGGTTGCCCAGCGACGCGTAAAACTTTACGTTGGCGTCCAGGAGAGGCTTGTAGGGCAACTCGAACTTCTTTTCAAAATCGCTGGGCTTGCTGCCGCCATACAGGTTGTCGCCCAGCATGATCACAAAGTCGAAGGGAAAGCTGCGGCGGGCCTCGACCATTCTCTGGGCCACTTCGTACTGGGGCGGCTCGCCCGTTCCCATGTCTCCGATCGCTGCAAAGCGGACCGAGTTGGACTTGAGCGGAAACTTGAACTCGTCTGCTCCCTGGCCCGGTAAGAGAACGGCAAGAGTGCCCAGCAGGAGTAGATAGAAGAAGATGCGGCGTCGCATGGTTTGGTCCAGTGTTTCTGGAATCTACGGAAGTATTCGTTGCATCAAGTCCACCACCATATTCGCTCTTACGTCGAGAAGGATCAGATCGCGTCCCACGATGCGGTACTCCAATTCGTCCGGTAGTTTCGGAAGCTTTTGCAAAAGAGTGGGAGGGACGGTTGTGTGCGGGACACCGTCCGGGTAAACCTGGTTCACCTTTAGATGAACCAGGTTGACTGGATCTCCTTGCCGCACAGTCGCAAGCGCGTGGTCGGCTTCAGGGCCCTGAAACGTGCTGCGGATCGCATGCTGAAAAGCCTCGCGGCTCTCATTGGTGAAAATGTCGTTTCGCTTGGAGTTCGTCCGCGCCTCACGGATTTTTCTCGCCAGCGCTTGCTGGTGCGCTGTAATCATTTCCGGCAGCTCTTCCTTGGGTTTCAGAGGCGGCAGCGTTGCCTCAATCGTCTTATGCAGCTGGACGTAGTCCTGCACACGGTCCAGGAATTCCTTGAAGTTGGTTACGTCCTTTTTTTGTTCTTTTTTTTGTTCTCTGCCGGACGCGGCGCCCTGCCGTGCATGCGCCCCCCCGGCTGCGAGGAGGACAGCCATCAGCATGAAAAATGCCGGGCCCGCGATGCGTATTTTCGCTTTCATTCAACTCTCCTCCCGGCGGATGGACCGCTCATCAACGAAGGCGTATCGCTAGCCCTCTTTGGCTTCTTTGGCCTCGTTAGCCTCTTTGGCCAGTTCGGATTCTTCGACCGCTTCCTTGACGGCCTGCTTCATCGCCTTTTTGACCACTTTCTTCACCGTGTCCTTGACCTCTTTATCATTGAGCACTTCCTCGCCCGCCTTGGCTACCGCTTTTCTGACCGCTTTTTTCACGGTGCTCGCAAGGGGATCAAGTTCTTTCTCGAAGGCCTCAGTTGCCTTCGCTGTCGCGATTTCTGATTCTTTCTCCTTTAGCTCTTTCTCCTTCCGATCTTCAGCTGGTGGCGCTTCCTTGGGGATTTCTTTTTCTTTCTCTTCGGTTTGCTTTATCGGCTCGTCCGCATGGACCCAGTCGGCTTCAAATATTTCCACCAGTTTTTTCACAGTCTTCGGGTCATCAACGATGAGGCCAAGTTCGCGGCGCGAATCCAGCTCCGCCTCGCGGAGGCTTTGACTGCCGACGAAGGCCTGGTGACGATCGCGGATAATGGTACGGGTGTGCAGCCGGGTTCCGGCCAGCTTTTGCGCGTTAAGCTTGACGCGCCCCGCCACCTTACCGATGATGCGGATTTCGACGCCCGCCTTTGCGCGGTCTTGCAGGATGCGAAGCATTTCTCTGTCCGCGATTTTGGGATCGTAGATGAGCAATTGTTTTTTGGCCCGCTTGAGAAACGTGCCGAGCGCCTTGCGGGAATTCGCCGGGCTGACCACAAATGTTTCCGCCGCCGGCGAATAGGCCGTGCGCGTGCAGTCGGCCCGGAAGAGCTTTGTGGCTTCTTTCACCCACTGCACGTTGCGGGTGACGATGCCGAACCCGCGGCTGTGATCGATGTCCAGGTGCGTAAAATTGAAGGAAAGCACGTAAAGACTGCGGCGATCGATCAGGATGAACTTATCGTGATAGCGGACCAAATCATCGGCGCTGCGAGCGACAATGATGCCCGCGTCGAGGAACCGCAACTCCAGCTTGCGCAGGCTTTTCTCGCCGCCGCGGTTGGCAAAAGCGATCAACGCAGTCACTCGTACGCCCTTTTCCGCCGCCGCCTTCAGTGCCGTTTCGATGCCTTTGTGATCAAAGCGGAAAACAGCAATCTCCACGGTTTTCTTGGCGTTCTTGATGGCGGAGAGGAGCGGGGCCACGCCGTTGTCGGGCTCGATGATCAGTTTCACGTCAGGATTTCTCCTGTTTTCGCGCTGTCGTCACCTGCCTCTTTCGGCGCGGATTCTCTCCGCCCGTCTGGGCACGATTTCCGGAAATTGCCTTCCGGCTGGAAACGATCAGGGCGCGTTCAATTCCGCGATTCGCTTCTGGACCGCCGTTGCGTACCCCTCGACTTCTTCGGGCGTGTAGCCTCCGGCGCGGAAGCAGTCGCGGATTTGTTCCGCTGAAAGCTGCGCGAGTATTTGCCCCAGCCATTTGACGTGGGCG
>JBGPXQ010000189.1:0-5330 GCA_041492805.1 Terriglobia bacterium
CGCAAGGTAAGGGTGAAACGGTGGGGTAAGAGCCCACCGCGTCCCGAGCAATCGGGACGGCACGGCAAACCCCGCGTGGTGCAAGGCCAAATAGGAGGGGAGAGCTGGCCCAGCTCGCTATGACCCTCGGGTAGGCTGCTGGAGTCCAGGTGCGAACCTGGACCTAGAGGAATGATCACTGCGGCACCTGGGCGTAAAAACCCGCGCGCCGAACAGAATCCGGCTTACAGGCCTGTCCGCTAATTTTATTGGACTTACGGAAACGTTCGAGAAGAGTACGCCAGGTTTGTGGACCCTGACCGCACACATCTTGTAGGACTTGAGCTGATATGTTGCGATGGGGTGTTCCGCGTTTAAGCTAGATCATATACCCATCAACGACAGTTCAGCGGAATGGGTACTTCCGTAGTACTAGACAAGTACGATTTAGTCCCTCATTAGGTACTTCGGGCAGTACCCACCTGCAGTTTTGCTGCGGTACCTTTTCACCCTTTTTTGAACCTTCCTCTTTTTCACCGCCTCATCGATACTCTCCCCTCTAATGGAGTCAACCCGATGAGCGAATCCATTCGTGTGATAGTCGCAAATCGACCACGGTTAATGCGCGAGTTGGTGTTAGAGACGATCATCGAACAACCAGACATTGAAATTGTCGCGGAGGTTCAGAACGAGGATGAAATTGTCTCCATAGTTGAGGGGACGCAACCGGATTTTCTGATCATCGCACTCGATGATTCCAACGAAAGACCTTCCCTTTGCGACACCTTGCTCCGCCGCTATCCCGAAATGAAGATTTTGGCTCTCGCCCCGGACCGGAATGTCAGCACCTTTTTCTGGGCTTCGTTCGATATTCATTCCACCCCGGTGGAAGCTTCCGAAGCTGGAATACTCAGCACTTTGCGCCGGAAGGGGAAATACGCAGTAGGAGGTTAAACGTGCATTGGGGGACTAGTCAGCTATCGAGTCGTCAAGCAGCGATAAAAAGGCGGACATTATTCATGACCGCCGGATTTTTGCTAGTGATTTCTCGCCCGGCGCCTGCAGCGGCCGCACAACAGCGGAATGACAACACGACGAACGCTTCGGATTTGGCAGTGCAGAATCTGAGCCGAGTGGCTGCCTCCGTTGCGGAAATCAGGACGGTTTTGGTCAAAGACGCGGGTTTGATGGTGGAACTAAAGCGATGGGTCGCCAATGACGCCACTGAGCATGGGCAGATCCTCAATGATTCAGATCTTACCAGCGGTGCCATCTTCGACCGGTTGGAGTCGGACATTCAATTCAGATCTGTGGCGACGATGCTCGTTCAACGATATGGATATCTTCTCCCCAAGTTCGATCCGGATTCGGAATTTGGGAAGCAGCGCGAGTTGTTGATCCAGGAACGTGCGAAATGGCTCGCGCAAAACCAAGAGGAACAACTGTCGCTAGCGCGACAGCGGCCCACGCGGAACTTGCAAATCGACGGGGCCTGCGATCCAAGACTTGACACGAGCTGCAACGCTCCTCAAACGCGGCCGGCGCCATCAGGAAATCCAGAACAAGACCTTCGCATAGGAGTGCCGCCCTCGAGACCAAGCCCTGATGAGGCAAGTCCTCCCGCCCTCCCAGGCGTTGGACAGAATTCCCAACAACGCGCACAGCTCGGTCAAACAGAGCAAGATGCCACGGACGTCTCTTCTCTTCCCATTGGCGGCTTATACGGCTCCGCGTCGTCTTTCAGAAGTTCTAATCTGAACGTCGCCGCAGGCTCGACCCTGCAGATTCCGGGATTCGGTGTAGTCGGGGAGTCGGTTCCTGTTTCAGCTAGCGGGAATCGAAGTCTGGCGGACGGGTTGGGGTCGTACGGAGTGGGCAACACCTATGGGGCCCCGGCGGACACGAGCGCAATGAGAGGCCGTGGAACAAGTTTGACGGAGTCTGACAGAACAACGGCACTGGCCTTCCCGGCACAACCACTCGACCGGCGATACCAACAGACGGCGCTCGCTCAGCCGCCGGATATGATCCGCAAACTCAGTCCTTATAGCGATATCCCTTCGTTCTACGACATGTATGTGCAAGCGGTTACTCGCCCTCAGGTCCCGACGCGATTCGGCGCGGAAGTGTTCGAAAACGGGACTCGAGATTCTCAGTTGGTTCCGATGGACCTTCCCGCCGGACCGGACTATGTGGTTGGACCTGGCGATGGTTTGTCCGTGGATCTCTGGGGGGGTGTCTCTCAACGGCTGTACCGCACCGTGGACAGGGAGGGCCGCATTAGCCTTCCTGAACTAGGTCCAGTTCCTGTCAGCGGGAAGAGCCTTGCCGATGTCCAGCAGAATTTACAGAGAGTACTGAGGACCCAATTCCGCAATATTTCGGCGGATGTCTCGCTATCTCGTCTCCGGACCATTCGCGTCTACGAAGTAGGGGATGTTGCCAAGCCAGGCGCCTACGACATCAGTTCACTCTCGACCCCGCTAAACGCTCTGTTCGCCGCGGGAGGGCCGACGCCCCGAGGATCATTACGGATTCTGAAGCATTTTCGAGGCACCCAACTGGTGCAGGTCGTGGATGTCTATGATCTTCTTCTCCATGGCGTCAAGACGGACATGAAGAGACTGGAAAATGGCGATACGGTTCAGGTACCCCCGATCGGGCCGGAAGCGACTGTCGAAGGCATGGTCCGTCGCCCGGCGGTCTACGAGTTGCGGGATGAGAAGACTCTGGCGAGTGTGCTCGAACTTGCCGGCGGCCTTCTTCCAGCCGCCGCGCTGCGCCACATTGAAGTGCAACGCCTTGTGGCTCACGAAAAGCAGACGATGCTCAGCTTGGACATTCCGGAAGCCGAGGATGCCTCGGAGGTTGCGAAGAAACTCGAGGCCTTTGAAATCCACGGCGGCGATCGGATTCGAATTTATCCAATCGCGCCATATAACCAGGACACTGTTTACCTGGAAGGCCACGTCATCAGACCAGGCCGGTACTCGTATCGTGCAGACATGCGCGTTACGGATCTGATTTCATCCTACAAGGATTTGCTTCCAGAGCCTGCGACTCAGTACGCCGAGATCATTCGGCTCAACGCACCTGACTTCCGCCCAAGCGTCGAAAGTTTCGATTTGGCCGGCGCACTTGCAAACTCCTCTCAGGCGCCTCTTCTCCATCCTCTGGATACAATTCGAATTTTCAGCCGCTTTGACTTCGAGAATCCGCCAACGGTCTCTGTCGGGGGCGACGTGCGCGCTCCTGGAACCTATCAGACGTCCGGCCAGATCCGCATGGCGGACGCCGTTCATTTGGCTGGGGGGCTCACCCCGGTTGCGCAGACTGGGGATGCCCAGGTCTTTCGATACTTGCCGGACGGCAAGTTAAAGGTGTTCAGCGTTAATCCGAGCCTGGCCCTCGATGGGGATCCGGTTGAAAACATTATTTTGCAGCCACGCGACCGGATATTGATTCACAGAAGTCCGGAAGCGGTCCAACCGGCTGCGGTGTCCATCCAAGGCGCAGTGGCCAAGCCAGGCCGATATCCACTCGCCCAAGGCATGCACGTCAGCGATCTGATCCGCCTGGGCGGCGGGCTCAAACACAGTGCCGATACGGAGATGGCCGACCTCACTCAATACTTGTTGCAGAACACGGCTGGAGGGATCGGCACAAATCACGAAGTGCATATCGCCGCGGCCCTTGCCGGGTCCCCCACCGATAACTTGCTGCTTCACGAGGGGGACACCCTTACGATTCGCCAAATCCCCGGTTGGAACGACCTGGGCGCCTATGCCACCGTCCGAGGAGAAGTAGCTCACCCCGGATCCTACGGAATCCGCCCGGGCGAACGTCTGAGTTCCGTGCTGGCCCGAGCCGGGGGTTTTCAGCCTTCCGCGTATCCGCAGGGAATCGTCTTCGAGCGCGAAGAAGTGCGCCGGCTCGAACAGACAAGCAGAGAAAATTTGATCCAGCGCATCCGGCTGGAGGCGTCCACGTTTAAACCAGCCATCCTGGAAACAGGTCAAGATCAGGCGGCACTCGCCCAAGCGGCTCTTGCGCAACGCAACAGCCAGATCGCAGCGCTCGAGCAAGCACCAGTGACAGGGCGGCTCGTAGTGCGATTGCCGAGCGATCTCGCGCGCTTCCGAGGTTCTCCGGATGATATCGAGGTCCGGCGTGGCGACACTCTGTTCATTCCCAAGCGGCCGGAGTTCGTCGTTGTAAGCGGCCAGGTATACAACTCGAATGCCATCACATATCGACCGCGCCGCAACGCGGGCTGGTATCTGCGCCAGGCGGGCGGCCCAACCGACCAGGCCAACGCCAAAATGATATTCATCATTCGCGCAAATGGCGCCGTCGTGAGCAGTCAGGGAAGTGCTTTGTGGAATGGTGGTGTCCTTTCCACCGTAGTTGAACCGGGCGACACAATTGTGGTCCCGGAAAAGGCCATTGGTGGCTCCAGTGGGTGGAAGAACCTAATCGCCATCGCGCAACTGGCGCAGGCAGCGGCCACGACAGCGTTCATTGCGACGCGGTGATGAGTCGAAGGACATTGCGGGTGGTGCTGCGATGGTGCTTATTGCGGGGCTTTACTAGCGAGAACGAAGAATGACTCGAACGGGAGCCAGGATCATGCTTGGTTGTTGTTTGTTCATGGCTGGCGAAGTGCTGCGCACGAAGTGCTACGCGAAGCCTCAGGAGCAACAGGCCAGTGGGGGACCTCTTGTTGAGAAAAAAATCGGCACGGAAGAAGAACCCCAGTTCCCGGAGGAAACAAAGTTTGAAACACAGAATCACCATGAACAAGCAGGCAACGACAGGAACGCATCGGGATTGCCGTTCGTGAAAAACTTATTGTCTGACCAAAAAGCAATATGGACCAGCCCAATTCATCTTCGCTGGGCAGACGGTACGTGGATGTTTCCCTTAGCGGCGGTGACCGGCGGTTTCTTCGCCATTGACCGCGCCGTTCCTTCCGCGCTGTCGAACGCTCCGAATAAGCTGAGCCGGTACCAGAGCTTTTCAAATTATGGGGTTTATTCACTCGTTGGTGCTGGTGGCGGACTCTATCTTTGGAGCAAGCTCTCACGCGACGATCACCAAAGGGAGGCGGGCGTTCTCGCCGGAGAGGCGGCAATCAACAGTTTCGCCGTAGATACCGCGTTCAAATACGCGTTCGGAAGAGAACGGCCCAACCAGGGTCAAGGTCTTGGCCACTTTTTTCAGCATGGGGTTTCGTTCCCATCATCCCACTCTGCCGTAGCGTGGTCCATCGCCAGTGTGATCGTTCACGAATATCCTGGCCCTCTCACGAAGTTGCTGGCCTACGGCTTGGCTTCAGCCGTGAGCGCGTC
>JBGPXQ010000174.1:0-5688 GCA_041492805.1 Terriglobia bacterium
ATCTCAACGAGCTCGGCTTCCAACTGGTGGGCTACGGCTGCACCACTTGTATCGGCAATAGCGGCCCGCTCGAAGAGCACATAGGCGCAGCCATCAAGGACAACAGCCTTGTGGCCGTCTCCGTGCTGAGCGGAAACCGCAATTTCGAGGGCCGCATTCATCCCCTGGTGCGCGCGAATTATCTGGCGTCGCCGCCGCTCGTGGTCGCCTATGCGCTCGCGGGCCGCATGGATTTTGACATGGCCACCGAATCGCTCGGCAACGATAAGAACGGCAAACCGGTATTCCTCCGCGACATCTGGCCCACGCCGCAGGAGATTGAATCCACCGTGCGCGCGAGCGTGACAACTGCGATGTATCACAAAGAGTACTGTGAAGTGTTCCTGGGCGACTCCAGCTGGCGCGGCCTGAAAGTGCCCGAGGGCGATATTTACGCGTGGGACACAAAGTCCACGTACATCAAGTCCCCTCCGTTCTTCGACGGGATTTCGAAAACACCGGCACCGCTCACCGATATTCGCGGTGCGCGTGTGCTGGCGATGCTCGGCCACAGCATCACAACGGATCACATCTCGCCTGCTGGTTCGATTGGCGCCGACAGCCCGGCTGGAAAATGGCTCATCGCGCAAGGCGTGAAGCCGGCGGACTTCAACTCCTACGGCGCGCGGCGCGGCAACCACGAAGTGATGGTGCGTGGAACGTTCGCGAACATCCGTCTGCGTAACCAACTCGCGCCCGGTACCGAGGGCGGCTGGACCGTGTACGTGCCCGGCGGCGAAAAGATGACGATTTACGACGCGTCGATGAAATACCAGAAAGACGGCGTGCCGCTGATCGTGCTCGGTGGCAAGGAATACGGATCGGGATCGTCACGCGACTGGGCGGCAAAGGGCACGCTGCTGCTCGGTGTGCGCGCGGTGATCGCAGAAAGCTACGAACGCATCCACCGCAGCAATCTGCTGGGCATGGGCGTGCTACCGCTCCAATATCGCGCGGGCGAAACGGCGCAGTCGCTGGGCCTGACCGGGTTCGAAGAGTTCACCATCGAGGGCGTCGCAAAACTCGCTCCCGGGCTGACGCTCGAGGTCCGTCTCCGCGACGAACACGGCAACGAAAAACTGTTTCAGACCATCGCGCGCGCCGATACGCCCGAGGAAGTCAACTATTACCGCCACGGTGGAATATTGCCGTACGTCATGCGGCAAATGCTCTAGCGCTGTGCGCGGCATCGCGATAGATTCTACGCCGCCCGGTTCTCACTGACCCGGGCGGCGATTTGTTTCAGCCTGTACCTTCAGAAGGAGGACCATCATGCCTCGAAGATTGGATCGAAGAGAATGGGTGAAGGCGGGTGCAGGCGCCTCCCTTGCCGCGATGGCACTTGGTCCGGCAGTGGCGGGCGCGGCCGCGCAGAGTTCGAATCCGGCGCCGGAGGAGCAAGGTGTGGATATGTCCCACGAGTGCACCGTCGCGGACCCGGAACACTACCACCTGGAATTTGAAAATGAATATGTCAGAGTGATCCGCTGCCGGATCCCCGGACGGGACAAAGTCAGGATGCACAATCATCCGTTTGGGTCCGTAATCATATTCATGACGGACCAGAATCTTCATCAGACTCTGGAGAATGGCACCACCGAAGAAGCCCACAACAAAGCGGGGCACGTCTTGTGGGGGAACGGCACGCAGGCCCGCCACATGGGCGAAAACGTCGCCGATCAGTTGTATGAGTACATCCGGGTGGACGTCAAGGTAGCTCTGCCCAAGCGAGCTTTGAAAACTGGTTGCAGTCCGACCCTTGCATTGTAGGGAGTCACCGATGCGCCCACGAATTAATCTTCTTTGCTTCCTAGCGCTCTCCATCGTCTTGCTGGCGGCCAAGACGCCGGAAACAGCGGCGCAATACCCGCAGCCCGGACCGCCGCGTGTGATCGCCATCAAGGCGGGCAAGCTTGTCGATCCGGAAAAGGGAACGACGACAGCGAATCAGATCATCGTGGTGCGCGGGAAAAAGATCGACGCCGTCGGCGCAAGCGTGCCGGTCCCGGCGGACGCACAAGTGATCGATCTTTCGAAGTACACTGTGCTGCCGGGTCTGTTCGATGCGCATACGCATCTGTGCATGACGGTCAAGAAAGAGCGCGACGCGGGAACTTACTACATCACGACATTGCTGGACCCGACGCCCTACCGCGCCATCGAAGGCGTAGCGAACGCGCGCGATATGCTCGCGGCAGGGTTTACAACGATTCGCGACGTTGGCAACGCGGGCAACTATGCCGACACGGCGCTGCGCGTGGCGATCGAGCGCGGCCTGGTTCCCGGACCAACTATCGTGAACGCCGGGCGGATCATCGCGCCGTATGGCGGGCAATTCCATCTGCAGCCGGAGAAGAAGGATCTTGCCACACCGGAATACGCATTTGCCGATACGCGCGACGAAATGGTAAAGGCCATTCGCGAAAACATTCATTATGGCGCGACCGTGATTAAAATCGTGGTGGATGATCAAAAATACATTTACAGCGTCGACGATATAAGGTTCATGGTTGAGGAAACGCATCGCGCCGGGCTGAAGCTTGCCGCGCACTGCTGGACACAGCAAGGCGCGCACAACGCGGCCGAAGCGGGAGTCGATTCAATTGAGCATGGTCAGATGATGACTAATGACGATCTGCAGTTGGCGAAGAAAAACCACGTTGTGCTGGTCGGCACGGACTTCACCGAAGTCGCCGCGCGCGAAATCGGCACTCCGGAGCTCCACAAGGTCTTCGTGGACCGCCTGAAGCGCGCCTACCAGATCGGCGTAACGATGGCGTTCGGGACAGATGTGATCGATATGGTGCAGGGAGAAACTCGCGGTACGCAGGCGGCCGAATATGTGAATTCCTGGATGGAAGCAGGCGTACCGGCAAAAGACACGCTGCAGGCGATGACCATCAACGCGGCGCGCCTACTGGGCGTGGACCGCGAACGCGGCGCGATCAAGCCGGGCCTCGCCGCCGACATCATTGCCATGCCGGGGAATCCGCTCGAAAACATCCAGGCGGTCCGCAAAGTGTCGTTCGTGATGAAGGATGGCAGCGTATTCAAGAGCGAGTGAGCCATTTCTTTCCGCCGGTGCCGCACGGGGCGACCAGGCCATCCACTTAACGATTCCGCAACAGGCAAATCGCAGCAAACCAGCCAATTTCTATCCGTATTAAGTCGATTTGACATAACGGTTCTAAATAACCTAAAACGTATACACGCGGAAGCGGCAGCGGCCAGCTTCTTCCGTGCCATTCCTGGGAGGCACGCGCTTGCGAGTCAGATTCGTTCGGTTCTTAATCGTTCTGTGCGCCTTTTCCTTGCCCGCCACAGCGTTCGCGCAGGCTGGGAGCGGCGAATTGACGGGAGAAGTGCGCGACCCATCGGCAGGGCTGGTCCCGAACGCCACCGTCACTTTGACTCATGTCCAGACGAACCTCGCGTACACCTCGGCGACCACGAGCGGAGGGGTTTACGAATTTTCTGGTTTGAAGCCCGGGCGCTACACGCTGGCAGTCGAAGCGAATGGATTCAAGCGTCTTGTCCGCGCAGAAATCGTCGTGGCGACCGGCGAGCGCGTTCACGTGGATGTGGCGCTCACGATCGGGAGCATATCGGAAAGCGTGACGGTAACGGCGGACGCTTCTCCTTTGCGCACGGAATCCGCGACGATGGGCCAGATCATTGGCAACGAGACGATCGTGACCCTGCCGCTCAACGGACGCAATTTCATCGCTCTCGCAGGTCTTGCGGTTGGCGTGGCCCTGCCGCCCGCTGCTACACCACTTCCTCGGCTCAACGGCAGCCGTCCGCGGACGAACGAATACATGTACGACGGCATCTCCGTCCTGCAACCCGAACCAGGACAGGTCGCTTTCGTCCCTATTATTGACGCAATCCAGGAATTCAACTTGCAGACAAACAATGCCTCGGCGGAATTCGGCCGATTCAATGGGGGCGTCATCAACCTCACGACGAAATCCGGAACAAACCAATTTCATGGCTCCGTGTTTGAATTCCTTCGCAATGAAGCGCTGAATGCGCGCAACCACTTTGCTCCGTCCACGACAGCAAACCCGCACAAACCTGAGTTCCGCAGAAACCAGTTCGGATTCGTCGCCGGCGGTCCGATCGTTCATGACAAGACTTTTTTCTTCGTGGATTATCAAGGGACGCGTCAAATCATCGGCCGCGTTGTTACTTCCACTGTGCCGACGATGGCCGAGCGGGGCGGGGATTTTTCCGCGCTCCTGAGCGCACGGCTTTACGTGACTCCGGGCGGGACTGTGACAACGACTGCAACCGGCAATGCGCCTCTTAACACGACGGACGCTGACGGAAATACAGTCCAGGTGCGCCAGGGCATGGTTTTTCGCCCTTCGGATCACCGCGCATTTGCAGGCAATCTGATCCCGGTGGCCAGCTTCGATGCGGTAGCCGCGTCCTTGCTCAACCTCTATCCAAAGCCAACCTCTTCTGGAGCCGCAAACAATTTCAGCCGTATCGGGAACGAGCTGGACACTCAGAACCAATTCGATGTGCGCATTGATCACCGATTCTCGGGCAGCGACCAGGTCTTCGGGCGCTACTCCTACGCAAAGGACTTCACGCAGCCCGTGACGCCATTGCCCGACGGCTATGGCAACGTAACGGGGGCGGCTTCGACCGGCCCGCAAAACACTCTGGGCCAGTCGTTCGCATCGAACTACCTGCACGCGTTTTCGCCTGCGCTGACAAACGAGGTGCGTGCCGGCTACACCCGCCGCTCGGTGAACCGTCGGGGACTGCTGCTGAGCCAAACTCCGTCACAGACCCAGAACGTGCCGAGGATTCCCACGAACGCGGCATTCAACAACGAGCTGCCGACATTCCTGGTGAGCGGATTCCAGCAGCTCGGGCCGCAAGCGAATGTGAATTCCATTTTTCGAACCGACGTCACCGAAATTGCCGATACGGTTTCCTACTTGCACGGGAGGCACGCGATCCGGTTCGGCATCGATAACCGAATTTCGCGCCTCGATGTGATTCAGCCGCCGTCGCCGACCGGGTCGTTCACGTTCAATACACTCTTCACAAATTTCACAAACCCTTCTGGGGTAACCGGCTCAACCAATACCGGCAACTCGCTGGCCAGTTTCTTCCTGGGCCAAGTGCAGTCGTTTTCGATCGACCTGCAACACAAAGTGCTGCGGCCGCGCGCGTGGTTCCAGGAATGGTTCGTCCAGGATAGTTGGAAAGCAACGAGCCAGCTCACGCTGACCGGCGGGGCCCGCTACACGCTGAACTTCCCTTCAACCGAAGTAGACAATCAGGGCGCCGTCTTCAATCTGCAGACGCAGCAGCTTCAATATCTTGGTCAGAATGGTTTTCGACGCTCGGCCAGGACCCTGCATTGGAAGAATTTTGGGCCCCGCGTGGGCTTTGCCTATCGCCTCACGAACAAGACTGTCATTCGCGCAGGCTACGCTGTGGTATTTTTCGATCAATCCGGAATCACCACGCCGTTCACGAACCCGGCGTTCCCCTTCGTTCAGACCGTCTCGCAGAGCAATCTCAATAACACGACTCCGGCATTCACTCTCGCGAATGGACCCGCATTGCAGCCGGTTCCGCTCACGCCGAACGCGGGATTGGGGCTCAGCGTCTATTCGGCAGACC
>JBGPXQ010000233.1:0-4318 GCA_041492805.1 Terriglobia bacterium
CCTGAGCCAGCTTTGGCAAACGGAATAGAACTCCAAGAAGCAACCACATGTCTGCGCCGTCCAATAAGTTCTGGTATGCCGCTATGCCGTCGCCAAGATGAGTCCGAGGAGTACCAAGCCCATTACCAGATCCTGGATCTGGCGCTTGGCCCCGAAGGACCCTACACCTGGCTGCATACTATGTACGTCTCCCCCTGCAAAACCGAAGGAAGTATGATGGCCCAAGGGAGTTGCTGCAATGGCAAAACACGGGCCCTGTGCTCGTATCTTCCCCTCGTCCATCCGGACCTCCTGCTTACGACAGCCACGGATGTTTCATCTACACCCATACATCCTCAACTCAATCCTCCACTCGGATTGGTCTATTTGTGGCGCGTACTGTCGTTTCCAATGGGGGTCAGGGTCATGAACCATCCGCTGCAATCCAAGCAGGGCGCGCTGTTGATCCAGACAATGTTCGGTCTCCTCGGTTGGAGCAGCGGGTCATACACACCTGCGATTCGAACAGAGCCAGGCAACAGCCCGGCGATTCAGCTCGCGGGAAGTATTGAGAATCCTCACATGGCCTCCATGCACTTCCACGCCGCATCGTGCTTCCGCGTTATAATGGTTTATGGCTTTCTCCCTCAGCGCTTCGCCGCATGTTCTGGACACCGCATCTACGGGTGTGGTCCTCGCAATCGACTACGGACAGAAGCGCCTGGGTCTCGCGCTCTCGGATGAGCAGCGCATGGCTTCGCGGCCGTTTGCGACTTGGACGCGGACCAATCGCCGGCGCGATCTCGCCCGTCTGCGCGAGTTGGCGCGGCAGCACGCGGTGCGCCGCATCGTTGTCGGATTGCCTCTGCACATTGACGGCACAGCGAGTGAAATGTCCGAGGAAGCGAAAGGCTTTGCCGCACGCGTCGAAAAGGCCCTGGGTGTTCCAGTCGAAATGATGGATGAACGGCTTAGCACCTGGGAAGCTAAGCAGGTCCTCGGGGCGAACGAATTTACGGCGTCATCGAGTCGCGGCCGTACACAGCACGCCGGGCGCAAGCGGCGAATGACATTCGACGACATCGCTGCCGCTGTCATTCTGCGCGACTATCTGGACCGCACGCGCCCGCAGGGTGGAACGCGAGACTGACATGCGCCGCCTCCTCCTTTTTCTTCTGATCCTGCTGATTCTTGCGGCGGGATACCTATTCGTAGCCCTTTTTCATCCATACCAGGGGTTTCCTGACGAAGGGGTCTATGTCGACATTCCGCACGGCGCATCGCAGCGCGCAATCGCGCGCTTGCTGGCCGAAAATGGCGTGGTGCGCAGCCGCATCGCGTTTGAGGCATTGTGCCGTTCGCGAAAGCGGCGCACACTCGAAGCCGGTGAGTACTTCTTTGACCATCCGGCCACATCGTTCGAGGTGTTTGACGTTCTCGCGAATGGCCGCGTGTACGTCAAGGAACTCGCCGTACCCGAAGGCTTCACCATGTTCGATATAGCTGACCTCGCGGCAAATGAAGGATTCCTCGCCCGCGACGAATTCCTCGCCGCGGCACACGATCCTTCCCCCGTACTCGATCTCGCGCCCGGTGCGCCGTCACTCGAAGGATTCCTTTTCCCCGCGACGTACGAGTTTCCACGCCATGTGACAGGGAAAGAGATGACCACGGCAATGGTGAAGCGCTTCAGACAGGTGTGGGTTACTCTGCCGCCCATGGATGCGTCTGCCGCCCGCCGCACCGTGCAGGACGTGGTGACGCTCGCTTCGCTGGTGGAACGGGAAACACCGCGCCCCGAAGAACGTCCGCACATCGCCGGCGTGTTTGCAAACCGGGTGCGCATCGGCCAGCCGCTGCAGTGCGATCCTACTGTCGTGTATGCGCTCACGCTCGCAAGGAAGTACACCGGCAAACTCGAAGGCGGGGATCTGCGCTTCCCTTCGCCCTACAACACGTACCACAACAGGGGCCTGCCTCCCGGACCTATCGCCAATCCTGGCGAAGCTTCGCTTCGCGCGGCGCTCGACCCACCACCCACCGACGATCTCTACTTCGTCGCAAATACCGAGGGCGGGCACTTCTTCAGCAAGACCCTTCGGGAGCATAATCAGAATGTCGCACGCTACCGCCGCCTGCTCGGGCAGTCGCAGAACCAAGCCGCCGGAAGCACATTTCCTGCGACATCCATAAACAAATCCAGTCCCACGAGGCTCCGATGACACACCAGGATCACCCAACGAAGAAGGAAACGATCCTGGAAATCGCGCGCGAGCTGTCTGTGGCGCGGTTTACACCGGCCGAGGTTGAACAGATTCGCCGCCAACTGGTAGCGCGGCTGGGCGCAGCGGGAAAGACATCTCCCGATTACATCGCGGGCGTGCTGGAAACCGCCGGGATGCGCATCGTGTGGTCCACAAAGGCGGACACCGAGGGACTATACGAGGAAGAATTCCATGACCTGCTCCATTTTGCGACGCTTGAGGACGCGGAGATGTGCATCGTGCGCCTGGACGAACTGTTTCGAAAATTCCAGAACGATGGGGAACACGCTGCAGCTGAGCGTGTGCTCGAAGTGGCACGGCTGGGACGCCGCCGCGCGGAAATGATCGCGCGCAACCATAAAGTGGAACCTGAGAAGCGAGCCGAGAAGGAAGAAATCATGCAGTGGTTCAAAGTATGGCTCGAGACACCGGACGCATTTTTCGACTGGCTGGAATTGCGCAAGGCATCGCCGGATTATCAGAGGCGGTTCGCAAAGAGCGCATCGGCGGATGCCTGAGCGCGCAATGGCGAATTTGCATTACGTGCTGGAGGTCGAGCCGCTCGATCTGGGCGCGGATGTAAAAGCGGTCGGGCTCGACCTGATGGAGGTCGAAAGCCGCGAACCGGCCCGTGGCAGTGATGCGGCGCATGTGTGGGCCGCCGCGCTTACTGCGCTCGCAGGGACGGAGCCGTGGGTACTCGATTTTTTCGCCCATCTGGACCGCGTGCGTGAATATTGCAGTCTGCATGCTATCGCGTTCGAAGAGAAATCCTCAGGCCATTCACTCGTCATCCCCGCACCCTCGCCTGAGCCGCTGGCCGGGCTGCTCGAACGCTTTTTCGGCGAGACACTCGGCGCGCGCGCCGGTTCGCTGCTGGCTGTGGGTGACGCCACAGTGGAAGGCGAACTGGCTCGCCGGGGCGTCGACGCGTATCACACCGCGTTCCGCAACTATCTATTTTGTGCCGTCTGCGATTTCGAGAACGGCTTCCTGACGCTGCTCACCGAAAAGTTATGGACCAGCGAGGTCCTCCGCCGCGTGAAGCCCGCCGTCGCGAGCCTGCCCGTCGAAGTCGCCCGTCCGCACTAAGGCAGAATCGTGTATAATATGACTATGGTCATATGGAATTGGTCATGAAGAAAATGGCGGCAGGCGAATTCAAGGCGCAATGTCTCAAAGTCATGGACCGCGTGAATACAACCCGCGAGCCCGTGCTCATCACTAAGAATGGGCGGCCGGTCGCGAAGCTCGTGCCCGCAGACTCGCCGGTACAGGATTTTCTTGGCTCCCTGGCAGGCACGATAGAAATCGTGGGAGATATCGAATCTCCAGTTGAATCCACAGAGGCCTGGGAGGTTCTGCGATGATCTTGCTGGATACACATGTCCTGGTTTGGGCGATGGCGGAACCGCAACGACTTTCCCGGGCCGCGGCCGCAGCCGTTCGCCGCGGACGAGCGGGCGGAGGATTGGGAATTGCGGCGATCACACTTTGGGAGATGGCAGTCCTGTTCTCACGCGGACATCTCCGCGCGCCCGGAACAGTCGAAGATTCGATTCAGTTGATGCTGGATTCCTCCGGCGTGAGCGTGCGCCCATTGACGCCAACAGTGGCCGCGTTGGCCACCCAATTCCCCGAAGACTACCCTCACGACCCTGCTGACCGGCTCATCGGTGCTACGGCGCGGGCCGAGGGCCTTACCCTTATCACACGAGACGAACAGATCCGGAAAAGCAAGCTGTTGAAGACGATCTGGTAGGGCGAATTCCGGCAGTGGAAATAAGGCTGTAGAACGCTCCGCCCTTGATTGACACCCCTCAGCGTGGTTGTTAGATTGATTGTTTGGTCTGCGAGGGACGAAATAATCTGAGAAAGCGGCCACGAATCTGGGGTGTTCTGCTGGCGTTGACGCTAATGATGGCGTCGGGGTGTATGGCGATCAAGACCAGGCATGACGTAAGAAAGGAAGAAATTCACGCGCAGATGGAGGCGAGCGAGGACCGGCTCCTCGCCAGCTACAACGAACAGGCGCGGGCCGTGCGCAGCCTGCAGGCGACTGTGGACCTGGTCCC